>JADLCA010000784.1 GCA_020847495.1 Candidatus Hydrogenedentota bacterium
ACGACGTGCGCGCGGGAGGCAACTTCGATTCGCATGAGACCTACCACGAAGGGCTGAACATCCTGCACGTGCCGCGCGCGCCGGAAACGGTGGCCAAGGAACTGGGCATGACGCCGGAAACATTGGAGACCACGCTGGCGGCGTGCCGTGAGAAACTGCTCGCGGTCCGCGCACAAAGGGCGCGCCCCGGTCTCGACGACAAGATCCTCACCTCATGGAACGGCATGATGATTGGGTCCTTCGCGCAGGGCTACCAGGTGCTGGGCGATGACCGCTACCGCGACGCCGCGGAGCGCGCGGCAAATTTCCTGCTGACGGAAATGATGCGGGACGGTGTCTTGTTGCGCAGCCATCGGAAAGGCGAATCGCGCATTCCCGGCTACCTCGACGACTACGCGTTTCTTGCGGCGGGCCTGATCGATTTGTACGAGGCCACGTTTGATCTGCGCTGGTTGAATGCCGCCGATTCCCTCGTGCAAGGCATGACGGCGCGTTTCTGGGATGCCGCGGACGGCGGTTTCTTCTTCACGGCGGATGGCCAGGGCGATCTGATCGCGCGCACCAAGCCCACTTACGACGGCGCGGAACCTTCCGGCAACAGCATGGCAGCGTGGGCGCTGCTGCGTCTTGCGCGGCTGACGGACAACAAGGCGTATGCCGCGAAGGCGGAGCGTATCCTGCGCATCAATCAGGTCAACATGGAAAGCGCGCCGCGCGGTTTCCTGAAGATGCTGTGCGCGCTCGACTTCTACCTGAGTCCGCCGTGCGAGATTGCCCTCGTGGGGTCTCCTCAATCGTCCGAGACGCGGACGCTGTTGGACGCCTTGCACGGGCGCTTCGTTCCGAATAAGGTGGTGGCGCTGCTGGATCCCGGCGCGCCCGATCGCGAAGCCGTGGAACAGCGCGTACCGCTCCTGGAGGCGAAGCCGTTGGTGAACGGCCAGGCGGCGGCGTATGTCTGCGAGAACTATGCGTGCAAGAGGCCGTCCACCACCGCCGAGGCGCTGTTGGACAGTTTGGGACAATGAACGGGGAAAGAAGGTTCATGAGCGTCTATTGGAAGTCCGCGATCCTTGTGCTTGCGTGCATCATTGCGATTCCGGCTTTGGCGCAGTTTGGCGGGCCCAAGGATATCATTGCGGTGTCCGTCGTAAGCGAGCAGACTGGCGTCAAACCGGGCGCCGACCTCCGGGTTGCTGTCGTGGCGGCCATCAAAGAGCCTTACCACGTGAACGCCAACAAGCCTCTGGAGCAGTTTCTGATCCCCACGGCGCTCACCCTGGAACCGCCCCAAGGCATCACCGTGATGGAACTTGTCTATCCCGAGGCGGAAAACAAGAACTTCTCCTTCTCGCCCGACAAGCCTGTGGCCGTGTATGAGGGAGAGGTGCCCATTGGCGTGGTGCTGCGCGTGGACGCCTCCGTTGCGCCGGGCCCCGTGACCGTGCCCGGAAAGCTGCGGTATCAGGCTTGTAACGACACGCAATGCCTTGCGCCCACCACAGTCGCCGCTGATATCGCGATCACGGTGCTGGGTCCCGGCGACACGGCGGCCCCTTCGGATTCAGACGTGTTTGCGCGCATCGCGTTCGGAAGCGGAGCGCAGCCTGCCGAGGCCGCGCAGAAACCGACCGGGGAACGCGCGGCGGTGGTGTCGGAGTCCTCCATCGATCCCAAAGACCTGCTGAGTGCCTTCAGCATCGCGGGCCAGACGGGCGGCTACCTCAACGCGCAGGAATTCATTGAGTTTATTGATGCGTCCGAGCGTGGCGAAGGTTTTAGCCAATCCACCTTCTTCGCGGGCAGGAGCCTCGTGGCGATCGTGCTCTTGACGCTGGTGGGCGGTCTCGCGCTGAACCTCACGCCCTGCGTGTTGCCGCTCATCCCCATCAATCTAGCCATCATCGGCGCGGGCGCCAAAGCGGGTTCGCGCGCGAAGGGATTTGCGCTCGGTGGCCTGTACGGGCTCGGCATCGCTCTCGTCTACGGCGTGTTGGGGCTCATCGCGGTGCTTGGCGCGGGCACGTTCGGAACCATCAACGCGTCGCCGTGGTTCAATTTCGCGATCGCGATCATCTTCGTGGTGTTGGCGCTGGCGATGTTCGATATCCTTCTCATCGACTTCTCGAAGTTCCAGAGCAAACTCGGCATTAAGAAGGAGAAGGGCAGTTTCATATTTGCGTTTCTCATGGGATCGGTCAACGCGTTGCTGGCCGGGGCCTGCGTGGCGCCGGTGGTCATCGCAGTGATCCTCTATGCGCAAGACGCGTATGCGGGCGGCTCGCCCGCGGGGCTTGCGCTGCCGTTCCTGCTCGGCGTGGGCATGGCCCTGCCGTGGCCCTTTGCGGGTGCCGGGCTCGCCCTGTTGCCCAAACCGGGCTTGTGGATGGTTCGCGTGAAGCAGGCCTTCGGCGTGTTCATCCTCGGGTTCGCCGCATACTACGGGTACCTCGGATATACGCTGTTCAGCGAACGCTACCTGGTGGATCCCGCGGCCGTGACGGCCAGCGCCGAGAATCTTGCGGAGGAAGGATGGCTGACTTCCCTCGAAGAGGGACTGGCCCAGGCCAAGCGCGAGAGCAAACCCGTGCTCATCGATTTCTGGGCCACCTGGTGCAAGAACTGTCTTGTAATGAACGAGACAACCTTCCAGGACCCCGCGGTGCTTGAACGCCTGAAAGACTTCGTGAAGATCAAATATCAGGCCGAGCAGCCGGAAGAAGCGCCCGCGAAGGATGTGCTCGCCCAGTTCGAGTACGTGGGATTGCCGCTGTACGTGGTGCTGAAACCGTAAATGCACTGAAGTTGACAGGCGAGGGCGCCTGTCCCGCACGCGCTTGCCCATCGGACGGATCGGACCAATCGGACCAACCAGACCGGTCCGTCCTATCCGCCGGATTCAATCAGGCCGCGCCGATCGTTTTGTGTCCGGCGCCATGCCGCGATACACTAAGCACCGTGCAGCGGATATTGGGCGTTGGAGCAGTAAGGCCAGGGCTCAAAGCCGCACGGCGTACAATTCACCCTCTTGGATTCTATGCGATTCTTCCGGACCAAAGACTTTCTCGAACCTTCCGATGTGGAACAGGGCAAGCGGATGCTCATCCTCGACGGGGCATTCGGCCAGACCATGCTGGTGTTGACGACGGGTGCGTTTCTCATCGGCTATGCCCTCGAACTCAAGGCGTCGAACACCGTCGTGGGCGTGATCTCAGCCGTAGGCCCGCTCTTTCAGATCGTTCAACTCCCCTCGATCCTGCTCGTCGAGAAGATCCGGATGCGGCGTCTCCTCACGGTACTCACCGCCTTCACGGGCCGCCTCTCCTGGTTTGGAATCGCGGCGTTGCCATTCTTTGCGCCTGAGGGGTATCGCATTCCGCTGTTCCTGATCCTGCTGGGGATTCACTACGGCATGGGCGCCGTGGCGGGGTGCGCGTACAATTCCTGGATCCGCGATGTCATCCCGATCAAGACGTTTGGCTCGTTCATCGCCACGCGCCTGGCCGTCGCCACGTTTACCAGTGCCCTCCTCAGCGTTGCGGGCGCGATCTGGGTGGATTGGTACCGCGACCGGCACGACACCGCGAGCGGCGCATACGCGGCCGTGTTCATCGTGGCCGCGGTATCGGGACTGGCCAGCGCGCTGTCGCTCGCGCGGATCCCGGAGCCCAGCATGCCCAAAGAAAGCAGCGGCACGATCTCGGCAATCCTGCGCCAGCCGTTCCGCGACATGAACTTCCGAAAGCTCCTCGTGTTCCTCGGATTCTGGAGCTTTGCAATCAATTTCGCGGCACCGTTCTTCGCGGTGTATCTGTTGCGCGAACTCGGCCTGAGCATGACGTGGGTGATCGGGCTTTCTGTCTTGAGCCAGCTCGTCAACGTGCTCTTCTTCCGGCTCTGGGGAAAGCTGGCGGACCGCTTCAGCAACAAATCCGTGCTGGCGATCTCGGGTCCCATGTTCGTGTTCAGCTTTCTGATGTGGCCCTTCACCACGTTGCCTGAGCCCCACGTGCTCACAATACCGCTCCTGATCGCGATCCACGTGCTCGCGGGGATCTCGACTGCGGGCGTCACCCTGTGCGCGGGCAACATCGCCTTCAAGCTCGCGCCCTACGGCAAGGCCACCGCCTACCTCGCGTTGAACGCGCTCATTACCGGCGTGGCCGCGACGATTGCGCCCATCCTCGCGGGCTTCGCGGGGGACTACTTCGCACCTTACGAACTCAAGGTCTCCCTGGAATGGCTCAACTGGCAGTCCTCGGATGTGGTCCTCAGCCTGCCCACCGTCGATGTTCGCGGACTCGACTTTGTGTTCCTCATCGCGTTTTTGCTGGGCTTGCTGGCCATGACCCGCCTCGTGGGCGTTAAGGAAGAGGGCGAAGTCGAAGAGGCGATAGTCCGCCAGGAACTCTTCCTCGAGATGCGGCGCGCCGTGCGTCAGGTCTCCACCGTCGCGGGCATGCGCCAGCTGACCGCCTTCCCCTTCGGCACCCTCAAACAATGGCGCAAACGCCGCCGCGAACTCGAACGCTGGGTCCCCTGACGCGAGAGAAAACAGGGACTGTACCGGACGAAGCAAGCGTTCGAGAAAACAGGGACTGTACCAAGCGAAGCGAGTCTTCGAGCGGAGACGGGACTGTCCCTGTTTTCCCGTCCCCACGCAAGCACAAATAATAGGTGGCTGTCCCTTATTGCTTGTCCCTTATTGCTTAAGGGCACATGGTGGGCTCTGCCGTCCCACCGGGACTAGAAGAGGGGGGCGGCTGACCCAGGACTGGAAGTCCTGGGCTATCATCAATTGTCCCTCCGGGACACAAGATGCGATGCAGCAGTCGATTCTCTGAGCCGCCACCTGCAAGTCCTAGAGTGTTGACCGAGAGTAGCCGCAGGCGCGATG
>JADLCA010000785.1 GCA_020847495.1 Candidatus Hydrogenedentota bacterium
GTAGGGCGGGATTTGTTCCCGCCCAAATTGCGAGGACAGCAATCTTCCGCACCAAACCTGGAAGGCAGGAATCAATCCCGCCCTACAAGAGACTCCGCTCTTGAATGAGCAGACATGTGCTCAGTAGATAGCCACCTCGCCCACCCGACAGGTTCCGGCTGCGCCCGGGTCCGTGTGGTCGACGGGGGCGCCGCTGTAGGGGATCTTCCCCACGGCGATACTCTCGACCGGTCCGGTGAGCGTGCCGCCATGCTCGAAGAACCAAACGGGCTCATAGTCCTTCCCGTTCGCGCTCGCTTCCACCACGCCAGAATGTTGAAGCCACCGCACGCGGATCCAGGTCCATTGGCTCGGGTCGTGCTTTCCAAACAGGTGCTGCTCCCCGCCGAGGTCGGCCTGCAACGACCCATCGCTGCGAAGCCCGACCCTTAAATGGGTACCGGCCTTCCATCGCAAGCACACTGCGGGCCCCCACGACATGCCGCCGTCCGTGTTCTGCTTGAGCCGTATCACAAAACCGTGTGCAGCCGCGCCAAGGGGGGAAGATAAAAACGCGTAGGTGTGCGCTTTCGCCGTGATTGCCAATGCGCCATCTTGATCTGCAAATGGTTCCTGATTCGCAGGCGAGACTGTTTGCGTCCACTCCAAAAACCCCGGCCCATGCGCGATGAGCGCGGGCTGGTCCCATCCGGGCGGTGTGCGCAACGCTTGGTATTCCTGCGCGCGCGCCTTGGCCGCCTCGGCCACCTGCGCTTGGCGCTCATCTACCCCTCGTTCAACACGCTCGCGCAATTCCGCCGTGAGATGCTCGCGATAGGAGTTATGGACGACTTCCATTACCCCCGGATCCGCCAGCCATCCAGCGAGGGTGTGCATGCGGCAGTTGGCGCTTAACAATCGTTCCGCGAGATCCGCCGTGGGTTTGGGCCCGTTGTTACAAAGCACACCGATGCTGTTGCTCGAGTTGTAGCATGAGACGAAGTAGCGCAGATAGTTGAAGTCCGTATACGTGCTGTCGCGGCCTTCGCCCCGCAGGATGAAGTCCACATAGGCATCGGCCTGCGGCAAGAAACACAGCCCCGTGCCCAGCGCAAATGTCGAGTGCCACTCGAGGATGCCTTCTTCGCCCAGGAGCGCGCGTGTGCGCCGCGCCAGTGCGTACAACGCGGCGGTGTTCTCCGTGTATTGGCCATCGAAGTATTGGCCATCCGGCTTGTAGTGCGTCATGACCTTCGTGATCTCGTCCATGAACAGGTCCATGTTGACGCCTTCGGGCCATCCCGGCGGAAATCCCGTGACGCTGAAGTTGTCGAAACTATTCATGGCTTTCGACTCAATGGGCGTGCCCTTCAGGAAGTAGTAGGGACTCGTATAGACAATGAAGCGCATGCCGTGATCGTGAATGGTCTTGCGCACGCGCGCGAACTCCTCGTCGCCGAGCCGCGGCACAAACGCGAGGTTCCAGTCCTTCCACAGCATGACCTCGGACTGCAGCAAGACGGTGTTGCCCTCTTTGGACCAGGCGATCAAATCGGAGTCCGGCGGGTAGCCGAGCTGGTTCGACCAGTGCCATACGACGTTATCCCTCAGAGAGCGTTCCCAGTCGTACGGTTTCGGCGGGCAGATGCCAATCCACAGCACGGCATCGGCGGGCAACGTGTAGCGCGCCACGACCGGCTCATAGGGAGTCAGAGCGGATTCCAGTGACGGGTCGGAACCAAACAAACCGAATCCGCCCCATTCGTCCAACACGATGCAATTGGATTTGTGCGACGCGGTGAACCCGACGTCAATTGCGCGGGTGACTTCGATGTCGACCGGCTCGTGCGCATGGAACATGAACAGCGAGTCGCCGTTCACGCGCAGGTCGAGTTTGGGTGAGTCGAAACGTGCAAACGCGAGCCCGGGGGCAGAATGCGTGAGTGCAGGCGTTCCGGCGATTCCCTCGATGCGGATGCGGGCGATTTCACGCGGGTGTCCGACGCGCTGCCGAAAGACTCCGTTCCCCGCACCGTCGAGCGTGAATTCCGCACCCGTCGTCACGATGCGCAATTCATCCGGCGACGCCGTTGCGCTTTCGACAATCATGCCGCGCTGCGCCTCTGGGAACACGGAGGGGTCCATCAGGTCTTGAAAGGTCGGCGCCCCGGCATGAAGCGTGCAATGAGTCAGCGCGCATAGCATCAGCGTCCGGGCTAGCATTTGTGGAAAACGGATGGCCGCCATCTTCTCTCCCGTGCTGACAGACCGGTGCATCATTTCTCCGCCAGTTGACAAAGCAGGCGTGCCGAGGCGTTGGCAATCTGTTCCCCTGTGCCGGGGGCGAGGAAGCTGCTGCGCGCGGTGCGGACTTCGTAGCCCCCGCCAAGAAACGCCTCGGCGGTGGCGACGTAGCCACAATGGCCATTGGCCAGTTCGACGGCCATCGTCGGTTTCCAGGGGGAGCCGCGTTTGATGTCGAGGCCAAGCTCGCAGAACAATTCCGCAGGATTGCCGGCGATGCCCGTGGACCCGATCCGCATCGCCTGCACCTCGACGTTTACCGTAGGCGACTTGGCCTTCATCGCGCGGACCAACGCCGCTTCCTTGAGAAATACCTCGTCGTTCGAGCCGAGTCCGATGCCCGGAGCTTCGCGCTTCACGAGTTCCTCGTCCGAATCAGCGAGGTCGCGGATCGGCAGCGCGAGCGTTTCCATCGTGATGGCCAGCGGCGCATCCGCCGTGAACTCCGCTTTCGCCAGCACGTTCAACGCAACCGCGCCCACGCTCATCCCAACGCGGCGCGCCCATACCTCGCCGAACTCGCCAGGGCGCGGATTGCGGTTGTCGACCTGGGTGACATCGCCGCAGGCCCCATTGAGAAACACGACGCCGATATCGGACCCCACGCCACCGCGAATCGTTTGTCGCAGGTAGTAGGGCCAGTCCGCGGAAATCAGGCTCCCGCCAAGAGTCGTGCCGTGCAGGGCGAAATTGACGACACAACCAAGCAGCTTGCCGTCGAGGTCTTCCGCCGCGATGACGGCCACGTCCGGATCGATTGGGCCGGCCGGCGCGACAATGTCCGGATTCATCTTGCCGGGGTGCGTGCGGATCGTGCCATCCTTCATGCGAAAGCGCCGGTTGTAGCCCACGCCATCTTCATGTCCGAGGCCGCAACCGATGCGCGCCTCGACGGCCGGCTCGCTGGCCTTCACGATCGCCTCGGCGATACGCTCGGCCGCAAGCGCGAGATAGGCCGTGTCCTTCTCCCCATCCCAACTGCTCTCGACGGGCCCGCCATTGTGCGTGTGGCTCGCGCCAATCAGGATGTTGCTTGCGGGTATCCCGCAGCGCGCTTCCGCCTGTCTCCGCGCCTCCTGGGCCATGTCGTTGGGAATGACTATGAGGTCGGCGCCTACCAGCGCGAGACTGACCGTCCCATTGCTGAAGAAGGCGGCCTCGACCCACAACGGATCATGCACGCCGGTTGATGGGTTTTTCGCGAAGCCTCCCGGGATATTCGACCCCACGGCGGGCGTCACATCGGTCCTCGCGAACCCCACGCGCAGGGGTGCGGCATTGGCTGTCGGCGCCGTGGCGGCGTCCTGCGCATGCGCCAACGTGCCGAACGGCAACAGCACAAAGGCAAGCAGAACCGAAGACACACGCAAGGTCTTTGAGAAAGTCATCCGCGCGCTCATCACGAATCTCCCATGTCGAAGTACAATCAGGCTTGGCCATGAATCTACGCCCGTCATGGCGCAAGCCGCAACCTGAGAGCATGAATCTCCTTGTAGATGCGCCGAATCGGAAACTCCGCTATAGTCGGAAGAATGTGGACAGCGCCAAATACCCGTGGAGGCGCGCCGCTCGCAACCGGATCGAATGCAAAGCCTCAATCGATACTGGCAGCGCGAGGCGTGTGTCCGGACTGCCCGTGCCAGCGGCGCCGCATGCTACCCCATCGGATGAAGGAGAAACTCATGTCTTATGCATTTGCACGATTCACTCAGGCCTTATGTCTGGCCTGGATTCTCGTGAGTTCTGCGACGCCTGCCATCGCCGAAGGGCCCAAGCCACCGCTGATCAAGTTGCCGGTAACCTTCGGGACCGCCATGGAGAATACGCCCGTGATCTTCAACGGCCGGCCGCTGTTGGCGCTCAATCATCGCGACGACACGAAGGATAGCCCGATCCCCTACACGAAGCGGATGTATCTCTACATCAAGGATCTATGTACCGGACAGGAAGTCGCCCGGTTCGGCGACGGCTACTCGTTCGTCAGTGCCTTCGTCAAGGGACCCGAAATGCACGTCTTCGCGAGCCAAGGGACGGACACCGATTGGTTCAAGAGCATCTACCACTTCGTGTCCACCGACCTGAAGACGTGGTCGAGCGAGTTGGCCATTCCCTTGGAAGACGATGAACACCTGTTCAACTGCTCGGTATGCGCCGATGAGCAGGGCTATGTGATGGCCTACGAATCAAACAAGCCGGTGATGTTCTGCTTCAAGTTCGCACGGTCGAAGGACCTCTCAAAATGGGAGAAGATTCCCGGACTGACCTTCACCGGCGAGAAAAACGAGTACAGCGCGTGTCCGGTGCTCCGCTACTTCGCGCCCTACTACTACGTGATCTACCTGCACGACGCGATTCCCGGCCACAACGGGTACGTTCCCTTCCTGGCCCGTTCAAAGGACCTCGTCACGTGGCAGCTCAGCCCGATGAACCCGATCCTCGAAGCCTCGCAAGGCGAAGGCATCAACAATTCCGATATCGACCTGTTCGAGTGGGAAGGCAACACGTACCTCTTCTATGCCACCGGCGATCAACAGACCTGGGGCAGCGTGCGCATGGCGATGTATGCCGGCCCGATGCAGGCGTTCTTCGAGAGTTGCTTTCCCGCGGGAGCGCAACTCTCGGAAGTGAGCGCGAAGTGGGATTAGCAGATTCGCTGCCGTGACGAAGGCAAAGTCCTTAGACGGATGCAGTCGCACGTAGACTGTGCCTGCTCCACCGCAAGGGCCTTTGTCAGCGCACACAAGTTCCCGTTCTTCCGCGCGTCAGCCAATTACGGATGGGTTGCTCCAAGCCCGCCTCGAGCCGTTTGCGTACTCGCCAGAGAGTATTCCGAGACGACTCGACATCACCGCGATCGAGGA
>JADLCA010000786.1 GCA_020847495.1 Candidatus Hydrogenedentota bacterium
CTCTTCTTCATGAACGTGAAGTACAGCAGCCGCCTCACCTGGGTCTTCGTCGCCGGCGGGTTCTTCTGGCTGCTGATTCTTTTCTTCATGGTCATGCCCGACTACCTCTCGCGCGGCTGGCAGGAACCCGTCCAGCCCTGGTAAGGGAAGGGGCGCCGCGGCGCGTATCGTCCCTGGGGCTTCACATCCCCCTCGGCCCTTCGGGCCTGCCCCCTTCAAAGGGGGACCGTTGCGGCCCTTTGGGCCGTTTGTGCCCGGAATTGGAGGACACCCAGTCGCAAGAGAGTCGCTGGGAGACTGTAGAAGTGGCGTTGCTGCGTCCCCCTTTGAAGGGGGATCAAGGGGGATGTTCTTCTCTCCCTCTTGCAGCAAGGCCGGGCTCCACAGGCGGATTGAATCAACGCCTATCCGCCGCCCATGGAACCAAACTCCCCTTCCAGGTATTCACTCTCCCATGAACAAGTGTTTGGCGCTCCTCATACTTCCTTCGCTCCTCTTCCTGTCCATCGTGGCCGGCATTGCCCACGAGATGGGCATCGAACCGCGATTTCCCTCGCCGCCCCAGGTGGCCGGGGAACGAACCGCGCCGGATTCGGGCCGAGTGCCAGCACCCCGCGACGCCGCTTCTCCTTCGAAACGCATGACCGCCAAGTCCGCAGCCACAACTCCCGGCGACGCCCTCCCAACAAACACGCTGCGCTGGCAGTGAACTTTTTCCGAAGCGCCCGCATCCCTATGGGCCTGATGAAGAGCCGGCAGGGATGCCGGCGCTCCTGGTATCGCACGGCTTCCACACCGGGCGTCTTTGGCTGCAGAGAGGCACGCAGATAGCAGGGGAGAGGTTTACTCCGCGTCGCCTATTGGCGCAGGTGCCACTGGCTCCACCCTTACCACATCGTGGGACTCAACAAGGCGTTTGGATGTGGGGTAGATCTTGCCAAGAATCTCCAGCACGGTGCGTAGCGGCAGAACGGTCGCACGGGCTGGTATCTTCACCTTTCCCAAAGTCGGTGAGAATTCCAGCACGATTCTCCGGGACTCCTGGTCCTTCTGTACGTACACAATGCGGTGGAGCCGGTTGATGGGTTTGATTGTTGCCCAGAAGGTCCTCTTGCGCGTCACGAATTCAGACTCGAACACAAATCGCTCCACGTGCATTACCCAGTACGCAAGTGCCGCGAGCGCGCCGGGTACGAAGAAGAGCAACGAGAGCCAGGCCTGCTCGAAGCCCACCGAGAAGTCCTGTCCCTCGCGCGTCAACACGACTGCAACACCCACCGACAAGGCCAGCCACGCTGACAGCAACACCCCGAAATGCCATACACGCAGAGGCCTGCACTCGAGCACGAACGGCAGCTCAGGCTCGGGCACATCGACGAGGTCAGGACGCACGCGCCCAATGAGTGCAACAAGGTCCTCGTAGCGGTCAAGGTTGTGGTATATACGCACCGGCCCGCCTGCGGTGCGCAGAATCATGCGCTCATTCATGAGCCCATCTTTGAAAGTGACCCCCGTCAGGTGCTCAAATTCGATCCGCTTGCTGATACCAAATCTTCGGAGTGTCAGGCCCGATAATTCAACCCACACCCGTGCCCCGAAATTGGGCAGCACGTAAAGTGCCCCCGCCGTCAGTCCCATGAAGACAAACGGCATAGTGAGGGTATTTAACAGCCCCTCCTCTTCGACGCCATGCTCTCTCAGGAACCCAGAGATGAGTCCCGAAAAGAGGGCCGCTGCCACGATGGCCACGCCACGTTTGTTGCGGCCGTAATGAAGTACCACCCCACATTCCAGTGGAAAGCGGTTACGCATGCAATCGTCGCTGACTTCCTCCTTTATGCGTGGGATGTGCAATCGGAGGTGTTGAATCAGTTCGTCTCTGCCGGGGAGAGCGTCTGGGATTCTGCAGGATAGGTTTTCTAACGCCACGAAGCATTCCGGGTCCGTTGTATTGCTGGAGTACGACCAGCGAATCACAAGGGTGACCTCGGAGTAGGGGAATTCAAGAACAGACGCCGAGCTTCGCCGGAGCAGCCAGCCCGGCTGCGCCCAGAGGAAACGCTTCTCATCCACCACGACGCGGATGCACAGTCTTCGGACATACTCCCAGAGGAAGGCCGCGGCGGCCACTTGGCTCCACCCAAACATCCGCAACCAAAAACTCTGCCATGCATACCCAAAACCGAGAGCCATGGCTCCCACGCTGGCAACGGCGGCGAAGCTCGCCAAGGCCCGCAGCCGCTGCCACCTGTCGTACGTGAACAGAGCCGGAAGTTCCACAGCCAAAGCCCTCGCTCAGTTCTGGTACCCTTTACGCGTCCTATTATAGCGCAAAGGCGATTTCCATCCCAGAGGAAGGGGAATTCGGTCCCGGGGGGCGCTCCTCTGCCCCGGCCTCACCCATCCCATAGTTCCCATTCCTCCCATACCTCCCATACCTCCCATAATTCCCATTCTCTCCCCCGCACAAAAAACACCGGGGCGCTTCCCCCGCCCTGGAGGAAAGCGCCCCGTTCGTGTCAGCTTACTTTACCGCTCGTTGACCGTCACGCCTGGCCAGTCATCCGTGCGGAACGGCGAGGCCGGCATGCCTGCGCCGTTGTACAGGTTGCAGTAGGGGTTGTCGCCCCAACCGTAGCGGACCGCTACCGGCTTGGCCACTTCGGGCGCGGACACGACAACTTCGTCGCCTTCCGCTGTGGCGCTGGCCCACACGAACTTCTGGTCTTCACCCGCGATGGCGAATCCCATGATGGGTCCGCCGTTCGTGACGAGGCCGCCATTGGTCTGCGTGAACTTGATGCGGATCGCCGCGCCATCCACACGCATGGAGTCATACACGGGACCCGACCATACGGCGTCGTCCATGCCGTACGCAACCTTCCACGCGGCCTGCGACAGGCGCGCGCCCACATCCTGCTTGTTCTTGGGATGGATGTCCTCCGCCTCGCCGATGTCGATGATGACTGCCTGGCCCGTGTTCTCGAGCCCGAGCGTCATCGATTGTGCTTCACGCAACTCGGCCCACGCCGACGGCGCGTTCGCATCGGGGTTGCGTTTCATGAAGTTGGCAAGCTGCACGAAGAAGAACGGGAACTCGCCCTGGTTCCAGTTCGCGCGCCAGTCCTCGATCATCGCCGGGAACAGCGAGCGGTACTGATAGGCGCGGCCCGCGTTCGACTCGCCCTGGTACCAGATGGCCCCGCGAATCCCAAAGGGGATCAGCGGCTGGATCATGCCGTTGTACAGGCCTGCGGCCCGGTGCGGATGCTCAGGACCCCACGGCTCGCGCGGTTTGTCCTTGGGCTCGGGTTCGTTCTTGGCTTTGGCTTCATCGGCCTTCTTCTGCCATTCCGCCATGGCCGCGTCAAACTCCGCCTTGGCCTGCGGATACTTGGCGATATTGTCTGCCCAGCGGTCCAGAATGGGTTTGAAATCCGGGTTGGACTGCAGCTTGGGCATGCTGGTCCAGGCCTCGGACGGAGTGCCGCCCCAGGACGTGTTGATCAGGCCTACGGGCACCTTGAGCGTCTGATGAACGCGCCGCCCGAAGAAGTAGCCTACCGCGGAGAAAGTGGGAATCGTCTCGGGCGTGCACACCGACCAGGAACCTTCACACCCGTCCAGCGGCTCGCCGGAGACTTTCTTCTTCACCGTGAACAAGCGCATGTTCGGATAGTTGGCGTTCTTGATTTCCTCTTCGGGGTTGAGCGCGCGGGATACCGGCCACTCCATGTTGGACTGTCCGGAGCACACCCACACCTCGCCCACGAGCACGTCCTGCACGACGGCCTTCGTCTTCTTCGCCTTCACGGTCAGTTCATACGGACCGCCCGGGCGTAGTGGACCCAGGTCCACGCGCCATTTCCCGTGCTCGTCCGACTTCACCGACTTCTGGATGTCGCCCAGAGTCACGGTGACCTTGGTCTTGGGGGCCGTCTTCCCCCAGATTGGCGCCGGATTGTCCTGCTGCAGCACCATGTGATCCCCGATAACCGAAGGCAACGTGATCTCGGGTTGTGGTTTGTCCGCGGCCGCTGTGAAACAGCAACACGCCGCGATACAGAGCGTTAACACGAATCCCCTCATAGCATTCCCCTTTCGCTGTTGGTTGCATGCCCTGAAGTAGCATTTAGCCAAGAATCGGTGCCCCGGTTCAACTCCAAATCCTGATTTGAACATCTCACAGGTCACGGCGCACGTACTCGTGTGGGACCGGCGCCTCCGCCGGTCGCCCGGTGTCAGGCTTGTTTTCGAGGCCTTTTCACGGAATAATAGGGGGACGAGGCTGTGGTTTCCGTCAATTGGAGTAGCGCGCATGAGCGAGGTGTCAGAAGCCGATTCCCGCCGATTGGCAGAGGAATCGCGCCAGAAGGAGTGGAAACAACCCAGCTTTCTGCGGGAACTCTTTCTGGGTGCTTTTAACCCGAGTCTGATACCGCCCTATCCAAGCGGAGAGTTCCGCCCGGAGTTCGCCAAGCTCTACAAGGAGTTCCGGGCTTTCCTGGCGGAAAAGGTGGACCCCGTCGCGATCGACGAGTCGGGGGAGTATCCCCACGACGTGCTCGAGGGTCTCACCCGAATGGGTGCCTTCGGCTTTCTGGTGCCCAGGGAATACGGAGGCCACGGCGTCAACAAGATCGAGTGGTGCCAGCTCATGGAATTGCTCGGCGGGTATGAGGCAAACCTGCTCGGACTGCTCTCGCCGCATCAGTCTGTGGGGGTCCCCGAAACCATCAAGCAGTTCGGCACGGAAGAGCAAAAAAAGCGCTATCTGCCGCGTTGCGCGAAGGGTGAGATCTCCGCATTCGCCCTCACGGAACCCGACGTGGGGTCCGACCCCGCGCGCCTTACGACCACCGTGAGCGCGACGCCGGATGGCGACGGGTACCTGCTGAACGGCGTGAAACTCTGGTGCACGAACGGCACACTCGCCAAGCTCTTCATCGTCATGGCACGCCACAAAGACACCAACAAGATCAGCGCTTTCGTGGTGGAATCCGCCTGGGAAGGCGTGGCGATCGAGCACCGGTGCCGCTTCATGGGCCTCCGCGCCCTTGCCAACGGCATTGTGACCTTCAAAGATGTCCGCGTGCCCCGCGAAAACCTCGTCGGCCCGGAAGGCAAGGGGCTGCGCGTCGCGCTAACCGTCCTCAACGTGGGGCGCCTCTCCGTGCCCGCGGGCGCTGTCGGCACCGCGAAGAAGTGCGTGGAGATCAGCCGGCGTTGGGCAAGCGAACGCGTGCAGTGGGGCAAGCCCATTGGCAAGCACGAGGCCATCGGACACAAGCTCGCCGACATGGCCTCGAGCGTCTATGCCATGGAAGCGGTCGTGTTCGCGGCCGCGGAGATGTGTGTCCAGGGCAATTACGACATCCGTCTGGAAGCGGCCGCCGCCAAAGAGTGGAACACCTCGCGTGCCTGGGATATCGTGGACGACACCTTCCAGATCCGTGGCGGGCGCGCCTACGAGACGGAGCGTTCACTCGCGGAGCGGGGCGAAGCGCCCATCGGCGTGGAACGGCTCATGCGCGACTCGCGCGTCAACCGTGTGTTCGAGGGCGCCAGCGAGATTCTGCACCTTTTCATGGCGCGCGAAGCTGTGGATATGCACGTGCAGGTTGCCGGCGGATTACTCGATGCCGAAAGGGGTTGGCGCGAGAAGCTCTCGTTACTGCCGCGGGTCCTCGCCTTCTATGCGCGCTGGTATCCGGCACGCTGGTTCGGTTGGGGACTCTGGCCGAAGTACGAGGAGTACGGCCGTCTGGCTTCGCACATGCGATTCATCGACCGCAGTAGCCGCCGTTTGGCCCGCCAGGTCGTGCACGGTATGGTTGTGCACGGTGCCAACCTCCAGCACAAACAGGCCTTTCTATTCCGTCTCGTGGACATCGCCATGGAACTCTTTGCCATGGCTACCGCCATCAGCCGCGCACACACCCGCTGGCGTCAGGGCCACCCGGATTCCGCCAAGGCGCTGGTTCTTGTGGATGTGTTCTGCCGCTGTTCCCGGCGCAAGGTAAAGAGCCTCTTTCACGGACTGTGGCACAATGATGACGCGTTGCGCTGCCGCGCGGCGCAGCAGATCCTCGCCGGCGAACATGAGTGGCTGGAGCAGGGTATCCTTGCGTACGACGAGGCGGCCTACCCTGCCAGCCTTCCGAAGCCTTCCGCGAAGAAGGAGGCGCGCCCCCGCCGCGAATCCCGCGAACCGTTGGGGATACGGTGACCGCTATTCTGTGCTCCAGCGCACGAGTGACACGCAGGCTGTCGGCTAAACATCCCCCGCGACCCTTCGGGTCATGCCCCCTTCGAAGGGGGACCCCCTTTGCGGCCCTTCGGGTCGCGCATTCTCTTCGCCAAGAGCGCATGTGTTGCTCTCAAGTCATCCAGTAACACAAATATATAGTGCTGCACATGTCCCCCTTTGAAGGGGGTGAAGGGGGATGTTCTTCTCTTTGACTTGTCTCTGACTTCTTCTCTGACTTCTCTCCTTTGCCTTCGCCTCAGCGCACAGCGATGAGCGCGCATGTCTACTTCCCAGGCGCCCGCTTCATCTCTTCCCAATCGCCCATTGCTTCTTCATCATCCACCCACCTGAGCATGAAACGCTGCAAACGCTTCGTTTCCGCCGTCAGCACCAGGAAGTCCTCGGTCTGCGTGTAAGGCACCCATAACCGCTTGTCCTCGATGCGGTCCTCCAACCACTCCGGATCGAAATTCCGCAGTCGCAGCGTGTCTCCGGTTACATCGACTGCCCAGAACGAATGCGCGGGAACCAGATGCATCTGCTCCCATTCCAGCAAGTCCGGACCGCCGGACAACTCCAAGTCCAGGAATCGATGCTTCTTGAGTTGCACAAGATGTGCCGAGAATTCCGCCTGCCGCTCCTTGTCCTCCGACACTTTCAGGCGGTATTCGTTTTCACCCGCCTTCTCGAAGGTCCACTGCTCCGGCGCGTCGCCCCAGACGCCTTCCAGGGCCGGTTC
>JADLCA010000787.1 GCA_020847495.1 Candidatus Hydrogenedentota bacterium
TCCTTGGCCACCGTTTCCGGCGCGCGCGGCACGTGCAGGATGTTCAGCCCTTCGTGGTAGGTCTCATGCGAATCGAAGTTGCCTCCCGCGCGCACGTCGTAGTAGCGGCAGAATACGCCGCCGTCCGCTTCGCCGAGGATCGACGTGATCTCGTCGCGCGTCCACAGGTAGAAGAGTCCTTCCTTGCCCTCGCTGTCGGCATCTTCGGTGGAGTGAAACGCGCCGCGTTCATCCCGCAGGTCGCGCAGGACGTAATCGAGGATCTCGCGCGCCACCTGCGCATACAGCGGATCGCCCGTCGCCTGATAGGCATCGAGATAGACCTCGCTCAACTGCGCATTGTCGTAAAGCATCTTCTCGAAGTGCGGCACGAGCCACTGCGCGTCCACCGAGTAGCGGTGAAACCCGCCGCCGAGCTGATCGTACATACCGCCCCGGCACATCTTCGTGAGCGTGAGTGTGGCCATTTCGCGCAGATGCGCGTTGCCCGTGCGCGCATGTTCGCGCAGCAGCAGTTCGATGCTGGGGCTCGAGGGGAACTTCGGCGCGCCGCCCCAACCCCCGTTCACGGAATCGAAGCTCGCGCCAAGCTCTGCTGCGGCGCGTTCCATGAGGTCGCGGTTCACGGCAAGTTCCTGGCCCACGCGCATGCCGGCGCTCTGCTTCACGTAGCCGGCGAGTTGCCCCGCGCTCTTGAGCACATCGCCGCGGCGGTTCTCCCACACATCGGCGACCGAGCGCAGCACGGTCTTGAAGCCCGCGCGGCCCATCATGTCCTCCGGCGGGAAATACGTGCCCCCGAAGAAGGGCTCGAGGTCCGGGGTCAGAAACACGCTCATGGGCCAGCCGCCGCTCTGAGTCATAATCTGCACCGCGGTCATGTAGATTTCATCGATGTCGGGCCGCTCCTCGCGGTCTACCTTGATCGAGATGAAGTGCTCGTTGAGAATCGCGGCGACTTCTTCATTCTCGAAACTCTCATGCTCCATCACATGGCACCAGTGGCAGGCCGAATAGCCGATGCTCAGAAAGATGGGCTTGTCTTCCGCGGCCGCGCGCCGGAGCGCCTCCTCGCCCCAGGGAAACCAGTCCACCGGGTTGTGTGCATGCTGAAGCAGGTACGGGCTCGTCTCGTGGATGAGCCGGTTCGTGTGTGTTGGCGTCGCCGCCACTTCTTTCGGCATGGGAACCGTCTCCTTCCGTTCCTCATCGGGGAGTTGCGCGGGCGCGGCGTACGCTACCAGGAGTGCGAGGAGCACCCGTTTCCACCTCACGAACCACATTGAATCGCTTTGCCCTTAATCCGGGAAGACCGCCGTCCGCGCTGCGTGTCATATCCGGTGCAAACACCCTGCGGCAGCGCCACATTCCGCGTGGGAACGCCGCGGCCGTGGCCAGTTTTCTTCCGGTGCCCCAATTCCTGTATTCTATCTACCATTCAGTTCATTCCGCGTCGCCACGCGCATAAGGAGTCGAGTTCATGCAGGTCTTGAGGGGGCTGTACCAAGTAGGCGGGGATCTGAATGGGGTGACGTGGGCCGGGATGGACGCGGGATACGAGGACTGCAACACCTATATACTCAAAGCAGACAAGGGGTTGATCCTGTTCGATGCGGGGTGTGGCGATACCCTGGACCAGATCTTCGAGAACATGCGCTACTGGGACCTCTCTCCCGAGGACATCAAAGTGTGCATCCTGACGCACCCCCATTACGATCACTGCGCGGGTGCCCATCTTCTCAAGGCGCGGGGCGTTCAGATCTGGGCCCACGAGGAAACAGCCGACGCCTTGCAGTCTGGCGATGAGCGCTGCTGCGGCTACCTCTATCACAAGCAGTTCACCCCGTGCCCCGTGGACCGCGCGCTGCGCGACGGCGAAGTGCTGGACGCCTTGGGCGTGCGCATCGAAGTGATGCATCTGCCGGGCCACAGCATGGGGTGCACGGGGTATTTGTTCCAGCATGAGGGCAAACGCCTCGTGGTGAGCGGCGACGTCATCGGCACCTTGCTTGCCGGCGATTTCGGATGGAGCGGCTCCATCGATTTCGACAAGCGTGTCTATCTGGAGAGCCTGAAGAAGTTCGCGAAAGTCGATATGGATATCATGCTGCCCGGGCACGGCCTCATCTATTTTCACAAGCCCCGCCGCCGGGTAGAGGATGCGCTCAACAGCGCCCTCATGCAGTGGCGTTGATCCGGCGACCGCTATGAATCAGCCCTGGGGCCCGCACCCGGGGTGAGGGGCGGGCCCCGCCAATCTTCGGGGGGAGAAGTGGGATGGAGTGGGCTGATTAGGGGCACCACAACCGCGAGCGGGGAAACCCGCGGCCAGGGGAAGGCCCTTGGAGCCTGCTCAAACGTTCAACTATGCAACCCTGGTCTCGTCTCAACCATTCACGGCGCCGTGCGTTTCATGTCATTCCGGGGCTGCTGCCTCGGCCCGACGGCTTCCCAGAGTACCCGTTCTTCCCATACGTCCCATTAAATGCGGAGCAGCGCAATCTCCTGCTCCTCGCTGAGCATGTCGAGCAAGCCATGGGCGTAATGGTTGCTTACGGCCACCGCCAGATAGTCTCCTATCGTCCGGAACTCCTGCACGCGGTTAGCATCGATGGCGCGCCGGATCGCCGCGGCCGCCTGACCCTCCTTGGGTGCGATGACGACTTTCACCGGCTTTCCACAGCATTCATAGACCAACTGGGCCACGGGCTCTCCCTGGTAGTCCTCTTCGCAGACACCGAGAAGCTCCTGGCTATGGCGCCCTCCGGATTTCCCGTGGGTAGAGGTGAGCGTCAGGGCTATGCCGTGCGAGTGAAGGTAATCGTTGACCGCGCCGAGGCTGTCCGCCTTCAATTCCAGACTCGCAACGAGGCTGTCCGCCGAGGGCTCCGAGCAATCGAGAAAGGAGGGCGTGGCAAAATAGGCTTGGTACACCACGCCCGCGAAGGTCAATGCCAGAACCGCCGCCACTCCATATGCGCCCAGCCACCAGGGAGTCACCCGCCGCGCAGGTTGCCCATTCAGGGCTTGCACCGCGGCTCGGGTGCGCTTCCAAGTCTCTTCGGGGCAGGCTGCGCCCTGACTCAGGGCCTCCCCCAGGCATCCTTCCAGCCGCACCTCTGCCTGGAACTGTTCCTTCTCCGCGGCTGTCAGGGACTGGTCGAAATCCGCTGCCTCGGAGGCCGACAGCTCACCGTCCAGGTAAGCCGACCACATCCGTTCACGCTGCGTGCTCATGACAAAGTACCTCGTTCTTTTTGTATCTGGTCCCCCCGCTCGCCGCGCGGGATCAGTCGCGGATACGAACGCACGATCCCCTCCTGTTTCGCATAATCCAACAGGTCTTGCCGGAGCTTGGCCCGCCCGCGCGACAGGTGCGTCATGACCGTACCCACGGGCATTTCAAGTATCCCGGCGATCTCCTGATACGAAAAACGCTCCACCGACCGCAGGAGAATGCAGGAGCGCTCCGCCGTGCTCAGCCTGCGAAACGCGCGCAATACTTCATCGCCGCACTGTTCGAGGAAGCCCGCCGGGTTCTTCAGCACGTCGTTGTATTCGGGCCGGTCCTCCACGGCGGTCACGCTGGCGTCCACGTTCTCAAGGGGCTGGAACGCCCGGGCAGTCTCGCGGTTCGCCACAAAGCACTTGTTGGTGATGATCCGGTATACCCACGCGCGGAAATTCGTGCCCGGGGTGAACTTGTGGTAGTTCTCGTAAGCCGCCAGAACGGCCGATTGAAAGACGTCCTCCGCCACGTTCGAGTCCCAGACCGTCCGCAGTACGTACCGGTAAAACTCGTCCCGGTGCTTCTCGATCAGTCCTAGGAACTCCGCCGTCTGGTCTTGCGTGTACCCTTTTGCCATGGGCATATCCTTATTACGGTCTTCATGATCCCCCGCCCTGTTGGTGTATTCGCAGCGTATTGCCTTTTATGTCCGGGGGGTGGGGGAAGCCAACTGCCGGATTAACGCTCGTCACAGCATAGGCCCGTCCATGGTTCAAATAAACAGTTGACATAAATCTGATTAAAGATTATAGTGATAGCCGCCGAGGGGTCAACATTGCCCTGCCAGACCGGGATTCGTGCGCGAACCTCCTCTCGCAGTTTGGCTAATGCCTGACCAATCCTTGACAAACGTAAACGGAATTGAGTAGCATAACCAAGCGTTGGATGGCTCTGGACAAGACTATCTGAGAAGGAGGAATTGAATATGTTGGACAGTCTCATTTTTGCAATCGCTGACTCAATCATCGGCGCCTTGGGCGAAACGGGCTATGCCATTTTGCTCTGGCTCATCAATCTGCTTCTGGGCTTCGAGATGCCTGTCTAATCGCAAGATTGCCACTTCTGGGTGGTGATTTTCGCTTTTTGCGCCCGTTCCACCAGAATGGCCGGGCGCTTTTTCTTTTGCGCCGCCCGATGTTCTCCCGTAAATTGCCGGCACTTCGGTGGACGGAGTGGGCGTCCTCTCGATCACCTGCCGGCCCTTCGTAACCTCCGGCATTCCAGTGTGAACTGAGCGGCGTCCGGCCGTTGGGGGATGGCTATGAAGCGACCCTTGGTCTGGGTGGCGGCGTCTTGGGCCACCGGGATCTTCGCCGCGTCCCGGGGGTGGCTGCCCGGTTTATGGGTTCCTTTGGCGCTCTGCGTTGCTGGTCTCGTTCTCGCCATCGCCTGTGCGCGAAAGCCGCAATGGCGTCCACTGTCCCTGGTTCTCTGCTTCCTGGGCGCAGGCGCACTCCTGTGGACCCTGCGCCATGCCGGTCCGCCGGGCGACCCTCTCTCACGACAACTCGCCCGCGAGGTTCCTGAGACGGCCGTGTTGGAAGGCACGGTTCGCCGGGCGACCGTCTACTTCGAGCGAGCCACACGCCTGGAAGCCATCCTCGATGTGGACCGTCTTGACGCGGGTACAGGCTTCATTCCCGTTTCGGGGCGTGCCAAAGTCTTCTGGCAAGAGCCCGCCCACGCGCTTCACGTGGGTGATCGCGTTCGCGTGGCGGGACGGCCCCGCGGCAAGCTGGGGATGTCCAACCCGGGCATCTACGACCCCGACGAGCATAACGCGTACGCGCAGACCTACACCGGTCTTGTGGCGCGAGGAACCCAAGCAGTCACAATAGTGCGGCCGGGCCCGTGGTGGTCGCCCATGGCGTGGGCCTCTCGCGCCCGGGAAGTTGAGGCCCGCTGGATGGCGTACGCCATCCCCGAATCGATCCGTCCATTCATCTTTGCCGTGTGGCTGGGCGATCAATCGCAGGTGCCCCAGGCCCAGTACGACCGCTACAAGTACTCCGGCACCGCCCACCTGCTCTCGGTGTCGGGAGTCCACGTGGCGATCATCTACGCCAGCACGCTGTTTGTGTTGAAACTGTTCTTGCGTCGCGGCCGCTTGCGCGCCCTGCTGGCCATGTTCATCGTGATGTCGTTCGCACTGGTGACCGGCGCGTCGATCACCAGCCTGCGGGCAGCCCTCATGGTGTGCATCTATCTCATCGCGGAACTCGCGGACCGCGAGCCGGACACGCCAACCGCGCTGAGTCTGGCGGGCATCGTCTTCATGGCGTTCAACCCCGATCTCTTGTTTCACATAGGCTTCCAGCTTTCGTTCACGAGCGTGGCGAGCATTCTCATCTTTACCCCGCTTTTCGAGGAACTGCTGGCTCGTGTGCCGTATGCCCTGCGCGAGACGATCGCCGTGTCCCTGGGCGTGCAGATTCTGTCGATACCGCTTTCGGCATACTACTTTCACATGCTGCCGGCGGCGGGCCCGTTGGTAAATCTCGTCACCGTCCCTCTGGTGACCGTCGTGCTCTGGCTGTGCTTTCTGACCGTTTCGGCAGCGTGCTTCTCCATGGAGGCAGCCGCGGTGTTTGGCCATGCCATGTTACCGGCGGTTTTCGCCATAGACCGGGTTTCGGAATGGGGCGCAGGGATACAGCGGCACATGCCCATGATCCCCGCGCCAACTTTGGCTGCGGGTATCTGTTTCAGTCTCGGCGTGCTGCTTGCCGCGGGTATCCGCCGTGCGGCGTCCTTGCGCCATCCCGCTCTGCTGAAGGCGGGCGCGGCGGCTCTCCTGATCCTGGCAGTGGTGTTCTGGCGCCCTGGGCGGGGGCGGGCCGAGATCGTGTTCCTCGATGTGGGCCATGGGGATGCCACGTTCGTCCGCTCGCCGGAAGGCAGAACGGCCTTAATCGATTCCGGAGACCGCAGCGGCTACGCGAACTACGCGGCCACGGTTGTGACGCCGTACCTCATGTCGCAAGGCAGGGCGCACATCGACCACCTCTTCCTCACCCACACCGACAGAGACCATATGGGAGGCGCGCCCTACCTCATCGACACCGTCGAGGTGGGCGAGGTGTTCCTCGGACCCCTGGTCGCGGATAGCGAGCTGGAAGGAGAAGTGCTTGCGCGCTGCGCGGCGCGCGCCGTGCCGGTGCGGCGCATCGCATCGGGTCAACGATTCGATCTGGGCGGCGCAACGCTGGAGGCCCTGCACCCGCCCCAGAACTGGACTGCTTCCCAGGAGGACAACGAGTGCAGCCTCGTCCTGCGCCTCGAGTGGGAAGGCGTCCGCGTGTTGCTCCCGGGAGACATCCAGTCCGAGGGAGAAGCGGCGGTGGCCGGGCTGGATTGCCGTGCGGAAATCCTGAAAGTGCCGCACCATGGCTCGCATACGTCGAGTTCGGACGCGTTTATCGACGCCGTGGCCCCGGCCCACGCCATCATCTCGACAGGAGGCAAAGGAGGCAGGGAAGCCGTCGCGGAAGATGTCCTCAAGCGCTACCAGGATCGTGGCATTCAGGTCTGGCGCACGGATGTGCAAGGGGGGATCCGCTTGCGGGTTGCGCAGGGCGCCATCATCATCGAGCCCACGCGCCGTATACCGGACGTGCCACCTCGCGCGCAGGGGGCTACGCGCTAGTCCGCATATCTCACCGCCCCCCCGCGCGGCCTATTCAATGGCCGGCAGCTTGTGCGCGCGCGCGATCCGGGCTAGGATGGTGTCCGGTCTTTGCTGTCACAAGCGCAATCACGGAGGGTGCTCGCCATGCGCCGATTCGCAACCGTCATGACAGGTCTCCTGGTGTGTCTGTGCCTCGCGGGCGCGCAGGCGGAGAAGAAGGCCAGCGAGGATCCGCAGAAGACCGCGTTGTTCAACGGCAAGGACTTCGAGGGCTGGAAGTTGTTCATTCCGGAAGAGGGTGTCGATCCGGCTACGGTGTGGGAGGTTCGCGAGGGTGGCGTGCTTCACTGCAAAGGCAAGCCATCGGGCTACATTCGCACGACAACTCCTTATGAGAACTACCGTCTGACCTTCGAGTGGCGTTGGGTCAAGGACGGCGGCAACAGCGGACTCCTGATGCATATCCAGGAAGAAGACAAGGTCTGGCCCAAGAGCATCGAAGGGCAACTCGGGTCGCATGATGCCGCCGACTTCTGGGTAATCGACGGCACGGACTTCAAGGAACACACGAACAAGGACCACCGCCGCGTACCCAAAATGCACGAGCACAACGAGAAGCCGTTGGGCGAATGGAATCAGTACGAAGCCGTCTGCGATGGCAACACGATCCGGCTGACTGTCAATGGCCTCCTCCAGAATGTGGCCACGGAAACCACAGTGACCAAGGGATACATTGGCTTTCAGAGCGAGGGCACCCCGATCGAATTCCGTAACCTCGTGCTCGAACCACTGGGCAAATAGTGAATAGGGCGAATTGCGCGCAGCTGGGAAGTGGGGAAATCACGAGTGGCGCCATTCCTGGATGATGCGGATTCTCGAGCCGCCCCGTGCCGCGTGTGAATGCGCTTCAGCTGGGACCGCCAGCCCGGATTTCTCACACACACAAGCTACAGTTCTTTTAATCCCTGTTGAATCAGCAATTTCAGATACTCTGGCATATCCGCCGTGTTGACACGGTGTGCGGGTGAGAAATCCTCTCAAGTGTGCCTACGGGCTTTTGCGAGAGCATCCTGGCTGGCATCTGAAGTGCCGGCAGGGATGCCGGCGCTCCTGGCCGGTCCCCTTCCTCGTGGTGCTTTGCTTTGGCCCTCACTTCGCACCGCAAGAAATCAGCGGGTGGGCAGGGACAGACACCGTGCTTCGCTGCCGAGAGAGATGAGTCTCGGCGCGCAAAGCCTCCACGAAGGACGGTGTCAGTCCCAGTGCGCATGAAGGGTATCCTTACGGGGCAATGTTGTGGTAGGGTGCCTTGTCCCTTGCGTTTCCAGGAGCGATTCTCCCGTGAATACGGAGACCAACATATCTAGCGAGCCGCGCTGGGCCGGTCTTTCCGAGGTCTTGCGCCTCGCCATGCCCGCCATTCTCGCATCCATCTCGTGGACCCTGATGCAGTTCGTGGATACGGCCTTTGTGGGGCAACTGGGTAAAGCGCCCCTGGCCGCGGTAGGTTCGGCGGGCTTGTGGTCCTTCGTCATGAACACCTTTGTGGTGGGCGTGGTCGGGTGTGTGGCCACGTTTGTGGGTCAGAGCGTGGGGCGCAACCGCCATGAAGACTGCGGCCGTTACGCGTGGCAAGGGATCTACCTGTCGCTGGCCGCGGGAGTTCTCGCCCTCGCGTTATGGCCGCTGGCGGCCCCGATTTTCAACCTGATGCCGCACTCGCCGGAGGTGCAGGTCCAGGAGATCGCCTATTTCCGCGTGCGCCTGCTGGGCTACGTGTTCGTCGCCTGGCAGACGGCGCTGGCGTCGTTCTTTCAGGCCATCAACAAACCCGTCATCCCGATGCTGTCCGCGTTTGCCGCGAACATCGTGAATGTGGTCCTGGACTACGGCCTGATCTTCGGAAAACTGGGACTTCCCAGGATGGAGATCGCGGGTGCGGCCCTGGCGACGGTGATCGCCCTGACGTTTCAGGTTGTCTTGCTCCACGCGGTGTTCATGGGCCGATCCATCGACAAGACGTATGGCACACGCAGAGGATTCGCCCCGGATTGGGCCAAGATGAGCGAGCTGCTCCATATCGGCTGGCCTGCGGGATTGTCGTTTCTGTTGGACGTCGTCAATTGGGGCGTGTTCACAAGCTTCATCGTGGGCTCGTTCGGCGATGGCGCGCTCGCGGCCCACACCGCGGCGATCAGCATCATGCACATGTCCTTCGTGCCGGCCATGGGCCTCAACCAGGCGATCGCCCCCATCGTGGGCCAATGGATCGGCCGCGAAAACATCCCCATCGCGAAGGCCCGCGCCTACACCGCCATGCGGCTCGCGATCGTCTACATGTTCGTCATGGGGATTCTCTTTGCCGTGTACGGCCCGGTGCTGATCCACACCTTCTTCAACGACGACCCCGCGGTCGTGTCCATGGGCCACGTCTTTCTCATGATGGGTGCGGTCTTTCAAGGGTTTGACGCGATCAACATCGTGCTGATGGGCGCACTGCGTGGAGCGGGAGACACCCGCTGGCTCGCGGTCGTCGGCGCGGTCGTCGCCTACGTGGTCTTTCTGCCCTGCGCCCTCGTGCTGGCTTTTGTGCTCAAGTTTGAAGCGCAAGGCGCGTGGCTCGGCGCGACGGTCTACGTGATCCTCTTCAGCGGCCTCGTCTTCCGGCGCTTCCACGGCGAACGCTGGCGGCACATCAAGATTTTCCGCGCGGACGCCGCGTCCCTGGACACGGCGCCCGCGAAATAAGAGGAGTGCTGCTACTCGGTCGCTTCGTCGAGGATGATGGCGCGTCCGGGATGATCCGGCGTGCGGACGTTCTGGACGAGCGCTTGGCCCTCGGGCGGCGGTGGCGGCGTCAATCGCGAAACCACGAGCGTCACCACAAAGTTCAACAGCATGCCGACGGTGCCAATGCCCTGCGCGGAGATTCCGAAGAGCCACGTCCCGAAGAAGGGCTCCTCGACTCCGGGCAGAATCTTGTCCGCGCGCGTGCCCAGGATATACGTCGCCGTGAAGATCAATCCCACGAGGGCCCCCGCGATGGCGCCTTCCCGGTTGGTCCGCTTGTCGAAAATGCCGAGCAGGATGATCGGGAAGAAACTCGCCGCGGCGAGCCCGAACGCAAACGCCACGACCTCGCCCACAAATCCCGGCGGATTCACGCCAAAATAACCCGCCACGATAATCGCGGCGATGACCATGATGCGCCCGACCCGCACGCGATGCGCCTCATCCGCGTGCGGATTGATGAGCCGGAAGTAGATGTCGTGGGCAATCGAACTTGAAATGACAAGCAGCAGGCCCGCGGCCGTGGACAGCGCCGCGGCTAGACCGCCCGCCGCTACCAGTGCGATCACCCAGGGCGCCAGGCCGGCCACCTCCGGAGTGGACAAGACCACGATGTCGGCATCGATCTTGACCTCGCTGACCGTGGGATCCTTGGCGAGCCGCAACACGCCGTCGCCGTTCTTGTCCTCAAACTTGAGGAGCCCCGTTCGCTGCCATTGCCGGACCCACGCGAGATCAAGCTCGCGTCCCTGCGCGTCCGTATTCACGAGATCGTAGATGGGCTGCGTGTCGCCCTCCTGCGGTTCGTCGATGTGCTCGATACGCGCACCCTCGAGAGATTGCAGGAGGTTGTAGCGCGCGAAGGCCGCCAACGCGGGCGCGGTCGTGTACAGCAGCGCGATGAAGAGCA
>JADLCA010000788.1 GCA_020847495.1 Candidatus Hydrogenedentota bacterium
CACATCCCAAGACATTAATCCCAAAGGGTACCATTTCCCCGTCGTCGCCGAGGGCAAGTCGGATGCCTGCATTCATTGCGGGTTCTGCGACGTAGTGTGTCCCGAGTTTGCCATTTACACGGAAGAAGTCACGCCGGCAATTCCCTAGATTCGCAACGCAATCAAGGAGGTTAGTATGGGGGCTGACACCAAGGTGGCTGGTTCCCCACGCCTGATGGTGGGCGAACACTTCATGCTGGGAGACCACGCGTGCGCCGAAGGCGCGTTGGCGGCGGGTCTCGACTTCTTCGCGGGGTACCCCATCACCCCCTCGACGGAGATCTGTGAGCGGCTCGCACACCGCCTTCCTCAAGTAGGCGGACGCTTTGTCCAGATGGAAGATGAACTGGGCAGCATCGCCGCGATTCTGGGCGCATCCGCCGCGGGTGCGCGAAGCCTCACCGCAACGTCCGGTCCCGGCTTCAGCCTGATGATGGAGAACATCGGCCTCGCCGTCATGATGGAAATCCCGTGCGTGATTGTGGATGTCATGCGGGGGTCCCCTTCGACGGGCCTGCCCACGCTTGTGGGACAAGGCGATGTGTTTCAGGCGCGCTGGGGTTCTCACGGCGACTACAGCATTGTGGCTTTTTCTCCTTCATCACCGCAGGAGTGCTTTGACCTGACCATCCGCGCGTTCAATGTCGCGGACCAGTTGCGCATCCCCGTGTTCCTGCTCATGGATGAGACGATCGGGCACATGACCGAGCGAGTCGTAATTCCGCCCGCGGACCAGATACCGAGGACTCCCCGCAAGCGGCCCGGTCATGCGCCGGGGGAAAAGCTGTTCTTGCCGTTCAAGGCGGACGGCGATCTGATTCCACCCATGGCGCACGCAGGCGAGGGATACAATGTCCATTTCACAGGACTGACCCACGATGAACGCGGCTACCCCGCCTTGAATGCTCAGGCGCATGAGGAGCTGGTGATGCGGCTCTCGCGCAAAGTTTCCGCGCACGCGAGTGAGGTCACGCTGGTGGAAGAGGTGTATCTCGAGGACGCGGAGGTGGTCGTGGTGACGTTCGGATGCACGGCGCGTTCCGCGCGCAGGGCAGTGAACCTAGCGCGCCAGCGCGGGATCAAGGCGGGGCTGCTGCGCGCGATCACGCTGTGGCCCTTCCCCGAAGAGCACGTCCGCAGGCTTTCCGAATCGGGCCGGGTCAAGCGCTTTGTTGTGCCGGAAATCAATTTGGGCCAAGTTTGCCGCGAAGTTGAGCGCCTCACCTCGTTGCCAGTGGACCGCATCAACCGGGCGGGCGGCGCCATGATTTCGCCGCAGTCGATCATGGAGGTTATCGCCGCATGACAACGGCCGCATCCGTCACGAGCCACACCAGGATCGTTGAGGCCCATCCTATCGACAAGGTGCTGCGGGCGGATCGTTTTCCGCACATCCTATGCCCCGCATGCGGCATTGGCTCAATCATTCACTGTTATGTCCAGGCAATCACCGAGTCCGGCATTCCGCTGAACCAGCATGTGTGCGTCTCGGGCATCGGGTGCAGCGGCCGCGCGGCAGGTTATATCAACGTCGATAGTTACCACACGACGCATGGGCGGGCTGTGCCCTTTGCCCTCGGCATCGCGGTTTACCGGCCGGATCTGCGGGTGACGGTCATCAGCGGCGATGGAGACCTGACGTCCATCGGAGGCAATCATCTGATTCACGCGGCGCGCCGCAACGTGAACCTCACGATCATCTGCATCAACAATTTCAACTACGGCATGACGGGAGGCCAGGCCGGCCCGACCACGCCATTGAGCGCGAAGTCGTCCACGACGCCGTTTGGCAGTTGGGAGCGCCCCTTCAACCTGCCGCACCTGGCGCACGCCGTGGGGGCTTCTTTTGTGGCACGGTGGACTGTGCTTCACATCCGGCAACTGAAGGAAGCGGTCCTTCGCGGAATGCACAAGCAGGGATTTGCCTTTATCGAAGTGCTGTCTCCGTGCCCCACCGGGTTCGGCCGCCCGAACGATATTGGCGAGGGACTTGAGGAAATGCGCCGCTACCGCAGGCGCTGCCAGGTCGATGACCATGCCTATCTGCCCGATATCGATATCGACCTCACCAATGATGACAGCCCGATTGTTGTTGGGAATTTCGTAGACGTGGAGCGCCCGCCGTTTCACCCCGCGCTTGGTGAGCCCGCGGCAGCCACGCCGAAGCCGGACCCGGACCGCGCCGCCGCGCGGACCCAATCCAGGGAGTCGAGTTCCAATGGCCAGTAAGGTGCCGATGACAAACGGTGTCACGCAGGTTCGCATCGCCGGTTTTGGAGGGCAAGGTGTCATCCTCACCGGAATGCTGCTTGGCAAGGCCGCCAGCTTATATGACGGCAAGGAAGCCGTGTTCACGCAATCCTACGGTCCTGAGGCGCGGGGCGGCGCTTCAAGCGCGGACGTCGTCATTTCGTCCGAACCGGTGGATGACCCGCTCGTGACGAATCCGGACATTCTGGTGGCGCTGTTTCAGGAAGCCTACGTTCGCTTTCGTCCTCTTCTGAGAGAAGGGGGTATGCTCATCGTGGATGATGAACTCGTGCACGCGGACGCGGGCGAGACGGGAATGCATGCGATCCCCGCTACCCGGATGGCGGAGGCGTTGGGCCGCCGTATTGTCGCCAACGTGGTGGTGTTTGGCTATCTGGTTGGAATGAGCGGGGTGATCAGCCGCGATGCCGCGATCAAAGCCATCGAGTCCACCGTGAAGCCCAAGACCTATCAACTCAACCTCGATGCATTCTCCGCCGGTTATGAACGGGCAAGAGGAGACCGGGCCTCGTGAGTGACGCCGTTCTGGTTATCGGTGGCGGTATCGCAGGATTGCGGTCCGCGTTGGACCTCGCCCATGCGGGAGCGCGAGTCATCGTGCTCGAGTCCCGCGCCACGATCGGCGGGAAGCTGGCATCGCTTTTGGAAGAAGGCGGGGGCGGACTTGACCTGCCGGAAGCTTCGTGGCTGCCTACGCTGGCGGCGGTGGCGAAAGTCCCGGATATTGAAGTGCTGACGCTGTCGGAACTCGTGGATTTGAAAGGCGAACCAGGAGACTTCACGGCGACGATTCGCTCGCGGGCGCGCTTCGTGACCGATGTCTGCGACCGCTGCAATGTGTGCCGGCAGGTGTGCCCCGTAGTCAAGCCCAATGAGTATGATGCCGGGTTTACGTTCCGCAAGGCGATCTTCAGCCCCTTACGCGACCCGGTGCCTGCCTCATACGTGGTGGATATCGAGAGTTGCCTGAACGATCCGCCCAACTACGTGCCGTGTCAGCGCTGCGTGCAGAACTGCCACGTGCACGCCATCCGCTTCGACATGCCGGTGGAACGCACGTTCACGCGCGATGTGGGCAGCGTCATCGTGGCGACGGGCTTCGATGTGACCGACCTGCGCGGACTCGATCGCTACGGCTATGGCACGCATCCCGACATCATCTCGTCGATCGAATTGGAGCGGCTCTTCGCGCCGTCGGGCGTGACCGGTGGATATGCCGAGCGGCCCTCGACCGAAAGCGATCCCGAACGCGTGGCCGTCATCGTCACCGACAGCAGCGAATTCACCTGGACCTACTCGGGCCGCCATGCGATGCGCCTGCTCGATCAGGCTATCGAAAACGTCACGTTGATTTATGAAGCCTCGCCCCGAGGCGGGCAGGATCCCGGCTCCTTCCTGGCAGGACCCCAAGCCTCCAAGGTGCGCATGGTCCGCGGGCAAGTGCAACGAACCGAAGTGGTGGAGGGTCCATCCCTGCGCTTGTGCTACCGCGATCTTGAGCAGGACGACGATGCGGAAGCCGATTTCGACTTGATTGTGGTCGCCGGCGGCGTGCGCCCTCCCGCGGGCCTGGGTTTGCTGACAACGATCCTGGGTGTTCGCCAGAGCAGCGATGGCTTCATTCGCACGATCGAGAGCGATGGAGTCCGTGTTGCCACGAGCAGGCCCGGCGTTTACGCGTGCGGATGTGTGAACGGCCCGAAGAACATCCGCGAATCGCTCCTGGAATCCGCGGCCGCGGTGGAAAAGGCGCTGCATCATTTGGGGAAACGGTTTCAACTGCGGCGCGCCGTCGACCGGGACGGTTCCCGGCCAGGCTCCCCCGACCTGCGCAATCGCATGGAGCACGTGGTCGCGAGCTTATTGTCCATCGGCGAAAAGCGCCTCTCAAAACAACCGGACCGATAGGCCTCGAGACAACCCCACATTGATCAATTCTGGTCCAGCAGATCCAGCATGGCCCGGACTTCCGCCTCCATGCGGTCGAGGATTTCGATGGCCTCGCGGCGGGTCTTGGGGCGCCCCTCACCGCGCAGTTCCTGCATGAGACGGATGCGCGCCCCTTCGGTGGACATTCTCTCGTGCCAGAGCAGTTGTTTGATGCGGCGCACAATCTCGACGTCCTTCCGCAAGTAATAGCGCCGCCCGGCGCGGTCCCGCTTGGGTTTCAGCGGTGAGAATTTCGCTTCCCACTGGCGCAGCACATAATCCGGCACTTCGGTTATTTCGCTGACTTCGCGAATGCTGAGCCGTTTCTCGGGCGCTTCAGGTGTTGTGGATTCCTTGCGGGTCATCATGCGTCACTCCGCCAGCCAATCGCGCGGTTTCAGATAGTACTCCGTCAGCTCCGCTTCAGGACTTCCAGGCTCAGGCGTCCAATTATACCGCCACGACGCCACGGCGGGCATGGACATGAGGATGGATTCGATGCGGCCGCCGGATTGTAGTCCGAAGAGCGTGCCCCGATCATAGACCAGATTGAATTCGACGTAGCGGGAACGCCGATAGAGCTGAAACTCCCGTTGTGCCGCCGTAAAGGTCTGGTCGCGATGGGCATGAATGAATGGGCGATACAGATTCGGGAACGCCAGGCCCAGCGCCATCACGAAGGCGAGGTGCTTTTCCCGGCCCGTGCAGAGATGGTCGAAAAAAAGCCCTCCCACACCGCGTGTCTCGTTGCGATGGCGAATGAAGAAGTATTCGTCGCAGGCTTTCTTGTGCGTCACGTAGTCTTCCTCATACTTGTCGCACAGCGCCTCCAGTGCACGATGGAACTCGACAATCTCGCTGTGCACGGGGTAGTACGGCGTGAGGTCCACGCCGCCTCCAAACCACCATCGTTCGCCTGCTTCAAAATAGCGGATGTTCATGTGGATGGTGGGAATGAACGGATTCTGGGGATGTATCACGAGGCTGACGCCGGCCGCGGTGAATGGCGTGCCTTCAGGGATCTGGAATTGGGTCGCCGCAGACCGTGGCAGATCCAAGCCTTGAATCGCAGAATAGTTGACTCCTGCTTTTTCCAGGACGGCAGAATTCTCCCATACCCTCGTGATACCGCCGCCCGTGCCGTTTGCGTAATCCCATCTGTCCTCGCGGCACGGGGAGCCGTCTTCTTCGGATAGAAAGGCGCTAATGCGGTCCTGAATCTCTTGGAACCACATCTGGATATAGTCTGTGTCTGACATTATGCTTGGCCGGCTCCATGATGGTTCCGCGCGGCGGACGCGAACGCGTCCAGCAAACGGCGTTCATCCGACTGCCAGTTGTAGCGCGTCTCCACGCTGCGGCGGCCGTTCGCGCCGAGAAAGGCCGCCTCTTCGGGGTCTTGGAGTAGGCGGAGGACGGCATCCGCGATGGCTTTCGGATCGGCCACATCGACAAGAAGTCCACACTCGGATTCGCGGACGATGTGCGCCACTTCCACGGCAAACGCCGGGGCGATCAGAGGCACGCCCTCCCGCATGTAATCAAACATCTTGTGAGGCATCGCCAGCGTATGGTTCATCGGGCCCGGCTGAAACAGGATCAGCCCGACCTTGGACACCGCGATGTAGGGCGGCACTTGCTCGAACGGGATCTCGTCGATCATATCGATGTGCTCATCCAGCCCGGCTTCCTTCACTGCCTGCCGGAATGCGGCCTCATCACCGTAGATGTACTTTCCCAGAAGGATGCATTTGATGTTTGGACATTTACGCGCGAGTATCTTCAACGCGTCCAGCAATTGGTAGGAGCCGCGAACGTCGCCGAAGAGGCCCTGGTGGATGATCGTGGGGCGATGCCCGTATCGCTGTTGAAGAGACTCAGGGATCGCCGCGCACGGCGGTTGAAGATGATTGGTGTTCAACACCACCGCCCTCGGCACGCGCAAGCCCTTGTAGGGTTCTTCAAGGCAATTCTTGGTGAGGATGACATAGTCAGTGAAACGCGCCATCGCACGCATGGCCTTGACCGTCGTCCATTGCACGGCAGGCCGGAATGGCCTGGGGAACTTGTCCGCAAACTTCGAGGGCACGTGCTCGTGCTGATCGAATACGACCTTGCGCCGGGTGAGCAGTTTGATGATCAGGCCTGACACCCAGGTTTCCGGCTCAACACAGAGGTACGCATCGGCCTTGGCGCGCAGGCCGCGCGGGATGATGGCAAAGGACGCCATGAAGCGCTGGAGCATGCCCTTCGCGACGGGGGTCGTTTCGATCCGCACGCCATCGATTACCTCGGGCAGTGGGGCATCCGATGGCACGATGGAAAGCACGTCGTGTCCTGCGGCGGCCAGGCTCTTTGCTTCCTTGTGGAAGACACGTTTGTCGTTGGGGGTATGCAGAACCTGGAGGATACAGATCTTCACGGCGTGTCTGTGCCACGCGTTGAGAGCAGATTGCTCTGGCGAATGGCCTCCTGCGCAATACGAGTTGCGCGCAAGCCGTGCGCGGCGGTCACGCTTAGTTCGGCCTCACCGCGGATGGCGCGGATCCAGTTCTCAAGAATCTCGAATTGCCCTTTGTGTTCCCCGGTCTGCTTGATGTTCTTCGCGGACAGGCCTGCGAAACGAATCCCGCGAAAATCGTCGATCACGATGGCCTTGCCCGAGCCGAATACCTCGATGTGTTCTTTGTCGATGCCAGGATGCCCGAGGGTGGAGTAGATCACCGTTGCGAGTGTTCCGTCCGGAAAGCGCAACAGCGTGGTGAGATTGTTGGAGCCCGGCGCTAGCTCGTCGCAGGTCCCGGCGCGCTCGGCATGCACCGCGCAAGGGTCCTGGCCTGCAAGCCAGCTGCAGAGATCGAAGAAGTGCACGGCCTCGCCGATGATACGGCCCCCGCCTTCCACAGGGTCGTTGGTCCAGTGCCCCGGCGGGAGAACTCCCGCGTTGCAGCGATAAACGATGAGCTTCGGACCGGGCATGTGCACGAGCTGGGCTTTAGCCAGTTGCGCGAACTTGGAGAAGCGCCGGTTGAACCCGACCGTCAGGAGAATGCCCGCGCTTTCGGCCGCTTCGCAAACCGCCTCGCAGTCGGCAACCGTGATCGCCATGGGTTTCTCGACGAAGACGTGCTTACCCGCCTTTGCGGCGGCGATGGCCAGGGGGGCGTGCAAGTTGTGGCGCGTGGCGATGATGACGGCCTTCACCGCGTCATCCGCGAGCACCTGGTTCACATCCGTAGTGCAATACGCGGCGCCGTACTTTTCCGCGGCCTGTTTGGCCTTGGCCCCGGTGCGATTGACCACCGCGACCAGCCTCGCCCCGGCCATCTTCGCGACGCCGGGCAGGTGAAATGCATTGGCGAACCCGCCTGCACCGATAACGGCTACGCCCACGTCGCCCGAGCGCGCCACACGCGCCTTCAGCTCGAATCTGCGGCTAATGGGCCGCGCCGCAGCGTCATCGGCCGCGCCGTACGTGAGCACCGCCGCCACCGTGTTCGATTCCTTGTCCAGAATGGCAGCATAGGCGTCTTGCGCGTTCGCCACCTCGCGGCGCAGCGAGATCAGAGGCTTCACCTTGACCTTGCCTTCTGCAATCATGCGGAGGAATTCGGACATGTTTCGGCCTTCGGTCCAACGCACGTAGCCTATTGGGTAGTCGAGGCCCTTTTCCTCGTAGGCAGGGCTGTAGCGGCCGGGCCCGTAGGAGCACGAGAGCCGGAAGTCAAGTTCCTTCAGGTACAGCGGGCTGCGGGCAAGGTTCATGCCCACCGCGCCGGTGACCACCACGCGGCCCTTCTGCCGGCAGAGTTCGAGAGCTGAGTTCGCCGCCCCGCTATCCTTGGTGGCCGCGCAGATGAGCACGCCGTCCGCGCCGTGGCCGGCCGTCCAGTCCTGCACGTGCACGGACAGGTCCTCGGGCGGCGTCACCGCGTTTGCTCCCATCGATGTCGCAAGATCGCGCTTTGCGGCGACGGGGTCCGAGCAGATGACATGGCAACCAGCAGCCCGTAGGATCTGGGCAGATAATTGGCCAAGCAAACCCAAGCCCATCACCACGAAGGTCTCGCCGAAGGTCGGGGCAAGTTGGCGGCATCCCTGCATGGCGATGGCGCCGAGCGTCACAAAGGCGGCATCCTCCCCATCGACACCATCGGGGATGGGCGTGAGGAGTTGTTGCGGAATGAGGTTGTATTCGGCGTGGCAGGCGTAGCCCGCGCCCGAGCAGGCCACGCGATCTCCCGTGCGAAACCCCTCCAAGCCCTCGCCGCATTCAACGACAACACCCGCCGTGCTGTACCCGGGGATCTGGAACTCGAACAACTTGCCGCGCACAAATTCGACGGTGCCCCGCACACCGATGCTGGCGACCTTGCGTTTGAGTTTTTCCACGTTCAGTGGATTTCGCGCGTTCTTCATCACGAACGCGGCCGTGCCACCTTCCGACACAAACGAAGATTCCGTTCCGGAGCTGATGACAGAATGGCTGACGCGAATGAGGGCGTGCCCCGGTGAAACACAGGGCGGCGGCACGTCCTCGACCTGCACCTTCCCCCCCCGGACCAAGACTTGCTTCATACTGATCTGAACCCCTCCGATAGACGGCCCGCCAAGACCTCCACAGTGCAGCCGCTCGCGTTAGTGTACAAGTCGCGCGAAGAGCAGACAACCCCACGGATGCCGAGGTTGCGGCGCTTGGCGAAGAACATCCCCCTCGGCACTTCGTGCCTGCCCCCTTCGAAGGGGGAGCGTACACGCGTGCGCTTTGCGCCGCGACAATTTGAATTAATGCAACACTAGTGTTGCATAGTTCCCCCTTCGAAGGGGGTGTAGGGGGATGTTCTTCTCTTTGACCGCCCGCTACGTTTCCCAGTCCGTGAAGCGGCGGCGGGTGAGCAGGTAGAGAAAGAACGGCGCGCCGATCAGCGAGGTGATAATTCCAATCGGAGTCTCGCCGGTCATGAGTTTTCGCGCGAGGATGTCGCACAGACACAGACACGCGCCCCCGGCCACGAGACTCGCGGGCATGAGGATGCGGTGGCGGGATCCGGTGACGGTGCGTACCGCGTGCGGCACGATAAGGCCCACAAACCCGATCGGCCCGACTTTGGAGACGATGATCCCCGTCATGAATGAACACACGAGAAAGGTGGTGAGTTGGAGACGGTTGACGTTGACGCCGCGGCCCGCGGCCATCTCTTCTCCGAATCCCAGTTGATCGAACTTGGACGCCTGCGCGAGCAGAATGATGGCGCAGGGAGTCACGCCCAGGAACAAGGTGATCACCGGCTCATACCCGATGACATCGACACCGCCCATCAGCCAGCGGTCCATGTTGATGAGTTGTTCGGGCCTGGCAAGATAGCGCAGAAAGAGAATCCCTGAACTCGCGAGGAGTCCCAATGTCACACCCGCCAGCAGTAGCACCGATGGGGCCATGCGGGTCTTACGCGAGGCCATGGCGTAGATGAGCAGCACGTCGAAGGCGGAAAACGCGAACGCCAGCGCCTGGACGTGCGAGAAGCCAAGGAACTGAAACGTGAGCCAGCCACCCGCACCGCCGTAAATGGTGGCCGCGTAGGCCCCGAACGCGCCGAAGCTGTCGATGCCGAGCGTGTACGGCGTGGCCAGGGGGTTGCGGAGCAACGCTTGAAAGGAGCAACCCGCCAAGGTCAGCCCGCACCCCACGATGAGCGCCACAAGCGTGCGCGGCAGGCGCTGGTTGATGAGAATGCTGAGGGCAGGTGTCTTGCTCAACGGCTCTCCGCTGCGCCATTCCGCAATGATACGGCCCAGGCTGAGGTTCTCGGTGCCGATCAGCAGGCTGGCGGCGACAAGCGCCAGGCAAAGCGCGATGAGTCCAACCACGGCGGACGCTCGGGTTGCTCTGGTCATGGCTTGGCCTCCGCGGGCTCCTCGGCCGTGATGAGGGGCGCCCCGGTGAGCGGATGCCTGCACACGCGGATGGGTGCGTCGTAAGCCTCCGAAAGCAGGGATTCCGTCAACACCTCTTCCGGTTTGCCCATGGCGACTAGGCGGGGGCTCAGGTGTGACAGCAGTAAGAGTTGATCGCAGAAGCGCGCCGCGAGATTGAGATCGTGCGTCACGACGCCTAGTCCGTAGCCTTCTCCCGCGAGCCGTTTGAGCAGCGCGAAGATTTCGATCTGATGATGGATGTCGAGCGCGGAAGTGGGTTCATCCAGCAGCAGCAGATCCGGCTCCTGCGCGAGGACACTGGCCAGCAGCACGCGCTGACGCTCACCGCCCGACAAGGCCATGAAGTCGCGGTCGCGCAAGTCCAGGGTTTCTGTGTCGCGCAGACAGCGCTCCGCGACCACGCGATCGTGTGGTTGCGTCGAGCCCAGGGCACCCAAATGCGGGTACCGGCCGAGGCAGACAACCTCGAATACGGTCAGCGAGAACACGGGGTTCACCATCTGGGGGAGAAACCCCAGGATGCGCGCACGGTGCCGGTGCGACATGTGGGCGGATGAACGGCCGTCGATGAGCACCTTGCCCTCACGCGGGCGCAGCAGGCCCGCCAAGACACGAAGCAAGGTGCTCTTGCCGGAGCCGTTAGGACCCACCAGCCCCGTCACTTCGCCGCTTCGGACCACGGCCGTCACGCGAGTGAAAACGTCCACGGGGGGCGTATACGCGAAGGCCACATCCTCTGCTTGAAGTGTCCGCGTCATACAGGGGGCACTTCCACTTCGGGGTGCAGTATGCGGGCGAGTTGCGCGGCGATGAGCGCCACGCGGGGGCCTGGCCGGAGGCCATACGACTCCGTGACCATGTGAACCCGTCCATCGGCTACAGCCGGGATGGCCGGGAGTGACTTCCAGTCGTCCGTGAATCGCTGCAGTTCCTCGGGGCTCAGGTTCTCGCCGGCGTGAAACTCGATAATGACTGCGGGCTCGCGCATGACGACCGTCTCCTTTGAAGCCTCGAAGTAGGGCGCTTCCTCATCTTCGAAAATGTTGACGCCCCCTGCAATCTCCAGCAATTCGGAGACGAAGGATGAACGTCCAACTGTAAAGAGAGTGTTGAGGTCGTGACTCGTGCGTGTATTGATGACGAGCACCCGGGGACGTGGCTGGTCTTTCACGGCCTCGCGAACCTTCGTAAGACCCGACTGAATGCCACTCCACAGTTGCTTGGCCTCTTCTTCACAATCCAAAGCCATGCCGATCCGGGTGATGCCATCCTGGATGGTGGCCAGGTTGTCCATGTGCGCGTGCAGGATGGGGATGCGGTTGTGCCGCGCGAGGTCTGCGAGTTCAGCGTGTTGTCCCGCCAGGATGATAAGATCCGGGGCAAGCATGGTGATCTTCTCGAGGTCTGGATCGAGGTAATCGCCGACGCGCTGCTTGTCGCGCACTTCCGGCGGGTAGTCGCAGTACTTCGTAACCCCCACGATTCGACCCCCTTGGCCCAGGGCGAAGACGGTTTCCGTGATGTTGGGCGCGAAGGTGATGATACCGCGACGCGAGGCGGGACTCTCTTCGCTGGAGTTCCCGCAGCCTGCCAGCACCGCAAGCGCGAAGATGGCGCTGATTCGCCCCAGTCCCTGCGGCTTGCGGTGCATGCGTCTCCCTTATCGTGACCGCCTTCGCGGCGTGCGGTTTAGCGGAGCTTCCCGATGCGCACCGCCACGTCGCTGGCAAAACGCCGGATCATCTCCTGCACATAATCGGCGACGTCTTTCTCGACGTCCACGATCAATGGCGTCAGGTCCATGGCAAACGAGATGCCCGTGGTCAGGTCGGTCGCATGGGAAGCGTGGTAGGTCGCGTGAGCGCGGCGGCGTCCCATCGAGGCCAGGTCGTAGCGCTTGCCCCCGGCGATCTGCGAGTCGAACACGCCGAGCAGAGCAGCCTGGAGATTCTCGTGCGCGGAGCAGTCAAAGGCGACCTTGTCCGTGTCGACCATCCAGTCGAGGTCGCGCCAGACTTCGCACCCGTAAAGCGCCGAAGGCCGCTCGGCTTTCGGCAACGACCGAATCGCTTCGATCACCTTCAGGGTCACACCGACGTGCGTGTCGTGCTTGTCCGCAAGGTTGTGGGTGTAGACCACTTCCGGGTTTGCCGCCCGCAGGATACGCACAATGTCGTCAACCGGGCGTTTGTCGGAGCCGTCCTTGACGGCCTTGCTCGGGTAGTCCAGCATGACCTGCGCGCTGTACTCGCCTACAACCGCTGCTTTGAACTGCTCCTTGAAACGAACGACCCGCATTTCGGCGTCTGTGTAGTCCTTGTACACGTCGTCGCGGGGAGAGCCGCTCCCGTCGGTGACCACGACCCCCGAGAACCACTGGCCTTCCTGTTGGACGCACTTGATGATGCCGTCGTAGGCCATGATCTCGATGTCGTCCTGATGCGCCGCAAGTGCAAGGTGCGTCGTACGCGCCATGGCTTCCGCGACTGGCAGATGATCGGGGACAAACACCTGCGCGCTTTCCAAGTGAAACTTCATCGTTCCTCCTATCCATCACCGTGCGGTGAATGCTGTGTCGTGATTCTTGCGGGGAGAACCTGTCCTCAGGCAAGCGCCGGCAAACTGGCCGCCGCGATGGATTGTCCCACGCGCCGCGATTTCTCGTCGGGCAACTGCACCTCGATACGTTTGGCAAGATCGGGGAATTCGGCTCTTAGCACTTCCATCGCGCCGTTTACGATGAGGTCGCCGCCTTTTCCGGACGTGCACCGGCCCAGCACCAACACGTGTTTCAGATCGTAGAAATCAGCGTAGTGGGCGATGCCGTATCCCATGTAGACGCCCATGCTGCGCCAGATCTGCGTCGCGCCTTCGTGGCCGGCTTCCAGCTTCTCCTGCACGGACTTGAGCTTCTCGGCGTCCGTGACGTTCGCGGGCAGTTCGATGCCTGCCTTCGGGGCCAGGCGGAACACGCACTGCTGCGAGAAGTACAGCGCGCCCACGCCGGAGTCGCCCGACCACTCGTCGCGCGGCGCATCCGGGCTGTAATCGATGGGCGCGAAGGCCAACTCGTTCAGCCAGCCCGTGATGTTGCCGTCCATGGTCACGTAGCCGCCGGCTTCGCTGGACCCCAGCGCAATACCCAGCACGCCGTTGTCCTCCAGCGACATGGAGCCGGCAAGCGCGGTCACTTCGCCATCGTTGACGATTTCCAGCGGAACACCCATCTCGTCGCGAATGCGCAGGAAGAGGTTGTGGATTTCGTGAAAGCGATCCTTCGGCACTCCGCGGAACAAGGAGGCGATCATGGGTCGGTTATTGATATACACGCCGGCCGAGCTGCCGCCGATCGCATCCACGCGGGGCATTTTCGAGGCCGCCGTCTTCAGCGCGGTCATGATCTCGTTGTAGTGATACGAAGGGTCGGTCTGTTTGCGCGGTTCCCATACAACCTCTTCGCTGAAGATAGCTTCCCCATTCACCACCGCGGACACTTTCCGGTCGGACGCGCCCAGGTCGAACCCGATGCGGCATCCATCCAGGTGGCGGCCCAGCGGCTTGGTCGTCTCGTTCTCCGGCGGTACATCGCCCGGCTCGCAGGTCACAACGGTGAAGGTCTTTTCATAGACATCCTCGCCCATGAACGTGTAGTCGAATTCCTGCGTGCCGCCAGGCGCATAGCATTTCGCGAGGTATTCGCCGATGCTGCGCGGGCCACCCGCGTAAACCTTCCAGCCGCCCCGCTGCCACAGTAGGAATTTTACCAGGCGCTCGGCGTACATGAGGTTGGCGCCGGCCCGCGCGTGCCCTTCCGGAAACACGCGGGTCTCGAAGCGGGACACGGATCCGTCGCTCCGTTCCAGGCCAAGAATCAGCGGAACTCCCGCTCCGGAAGCGTCCACTTCAGCGAGAAAGGCACGATTGGCCAACACCGCCGGGCGAAAACCTTCGTCGAGCGGCGGCACGAATCTGGGTTTGACCAGTTTGAATTCATTCGACATGATTACCCCTTCCAAGACGAAATACCCAACAAAACGACATTCGCGCTCACGATGATAGCACAAGATGGGACGGCGCGGAAAACCCTCGCCGGATACGCATTGGGCAATCTCTTCGTGCGTGTGTCGAGAGCTTGGCGTACCCTTCGCGCCGCCGTTCGAAGTGGCTTCGGAGCAGGCAGAATTCCTGTGTTACAGGGTATTCAACCTCCGGTACCCCATGCGTTCAGGCCCCTTTGAAGACACGCTGTGTGCTGCGCACGAAACATCTGTTTGTCCATCTTCCTCGCACAATCGGACTGGCCGAGTGCTCCCCCGCAAGTCCCGTAGGGACGGGCGAGAGTAGCCCCGGATTTCAATCCGGGGTCCTCCGCGCCCCCCTTCGTCCAGTCCCGGAGGGACGGCAGAGCCCATCATGCTGCACTACGCATCTCACTTCTGACTGTCTATCAGGCGGAGGAAACGCACCCGGTCCGCGGCTGGACATCCGCTCTCTACCGGCCCTCCGGGACGGGACGAGGGGGGCGGCTAACCCCAGGACTGAAGGTCCTTGACTACTAACTTGC
>JADLCA010000789.1 GCA_020847495.1 Candidatus Hydrogenedentota bacterium
GAAGACGTATGACAAGGTGGATGATTCTTTTCGCGTTGTTGGGCGTGCCCGTCAATGCAGCGGAATTGGCTGAAGTAGAAACTTCGCTCGCCGACCAGACCGATGTGGCGGTCACGGCATACAACAATGGCCTTGCCCTGGTGCGCGACACGCGCAAGGTGTCCCTGCCGACGGGCGAATTGCAGCTCCAGTTCATGGACGTCGCGCAGCAGATCCGGCCGGAAACCGTAAGCTTGCAGTCCGCGTCGACACCGGGGTCGGTGGGAATCCTCGAACAGAACTACGAATACGACCTCATCAGTCCATCGAAGCTCATGGAGAAGTACGTCGGCAAACAGGTGCTGCTTGAGAACTTCAGTACCGAGATCAGCACGGGCCGTACCGAGGCAGAGTTACTGAGCGTCAACGAAGGACCGGTCTACAAGGTGGACAAGGAAATCTACCTGGGCTATCCGGGCAATGTCGTGCTGCCCGAGATTCCCGAGAATGTCATTGCGAAGCCTTCCTTGATTTGGACGTTAAGCAATGAGCAGGCAGACCAAACGCTCGAGGTGACGTATCTTACCAACGGCGTCAGTTGGCAGGCGGATTACGTAGTGACGCTCGCGAAGAGCGACGCATCGCTGGACCTCGCGGGCTGGGTGACCATGAACAACCAGTCCGGCGCCACGTACACCAACGCGAAGCTGAAGCTCGTGGCTGGCGATGTAAACATCGTGCGGCCGGAGCCTGTCATGATGGATAGGGCATTCAATGGCGCGATGCCGGCCGCGGCGCCGGCCCCCATGCCGCAGCAGGAGGCCTTCGCCGAGTACCATCTGTACACCATGCCGCGGCGCACGACGATCAAACAGAACCAGTCCAAACAACTGGCTTTGCTCAACGGCACGGACGTTGCCTGTGCGAAGAAGTACGAGTACCGGGGACAGGAGTACTTCTACAGCCAGCAGATCCCGCCTACGGGTGAGGAGCACGTTGGCGTATTCCTGGAATTCGAGAATGAAGAAGCAAACAAGCTGGGCATCCCGCTGCCGGCGGGCGTGATGCGCGTCTACCAGGAGGACAGCGAGGGCATGCTCCAGTTCGCGGGCGAGGACCGCATCGAGCACACGCCCAAAGACGAGACCGTGACCCTGCGCATGGGCGACGCCTTCGACATCATCGGCGAACGCGTACAGACAGACTACCAGGTGTTCGGCGGCAACACACACGAATCGGGATACGAAGTGACCATCCGCAATCACAAAGAACAGGACGTGACGGTGGACATCGTCGAACCGATGCCCGGCGATTGGCGAATTCTGGAATCGTCGCTGGAGTTCGAAAAGAAGGACGCCCGCACCGCGATCTTCCATGTGGCCGTGCCAAAGGACGGCGAAGTGAAAGTAACTTATCGCGTGCGCGTGAAGTATTAGCAGAGGCGAGGAGCACGAAGATGAAATCGATGATTATCTCGACCACGATGCTCGCGTGGGTGCTTGCCGCGCAGGCGGATTTGCAGAGCGTAGTCTTGGGAGGGACCAACATCCTTGTGGAACGTCCCGACAGCGCGCTCGTTGATCCGCTGAAGGAATCGGGCGTTGCTTCCGAAACGACACTCGCGGACCAGCAGGATGTCGCGGTGACCGTTTACAACAACAACCTGGCGCTGGTGCGCGACACGCGCGCCATCAAGATGATGCCGGGCGAGCAGGAGTTGCGCTTCGCCGACGTGGCGACGGGTATCAAGCCGGAGACGGTCAGTCTGAGATCGACGTCCGCCCCCGGCACGTTGCACATACTCGAACAGAATTACGAATTCGACTTGATCAGCCCCTCGAAGCTGATGGAGAAGTACGTAGGCAAGCAGGTGTCGCTCGTGAACTTCAGCAACGAGATCATCACGGGCCGCGAGGAAGCGGAACTGCTGAGCGTCAACGAAGGGCCGGTCTACAAGGTCGGCAAAGAGATCTACCTCGGCTACCCCGGGCAGGTCGTGCTGCCGGAGATTCCGGAGAATTTCGTTGCGCGCCCGTCGCTGATTTGGCTGCTCCAGAATGACGGCACGGACCACATCGTAGAAGTGACCTACCTGACCAACGGCCTTTCGTGGCAGGCCGACTATGTGGTCACGCTTTCGCAGAACGAAACTGTACTGGATCTGGAAGGCTGGGTGACCCTGAACAATCAGTCCGGGGCAACCTACACCAGTGCCCAACTGAAGCTGGTCGCAGGCGATGTGAACATCGTGCAGCCCGAACTGATGGAGCGCAGGAAGCTGGCGCGCGGCGTTGCGATGCGCGAGGCAACCATGCCCGAAATGAAGCAGGAGACGTTCGCGGAGTACCACCTCTATTCTCTGCCGCGCAGGACGACCATCAAGCAGAACCAGTCCAAGCAGGTCAGCCTGCTTACCGCCACGGGCGTCGCGGTGAAGAAGGAGTATGAGTACCGGGGCAACGAGTCCTTATACAGTCAGAAACTGGCGCCCATGAAGGAAGAGAAGGTCTCGGCCTTCCTCAAGTTCGACAACAAGGAGGCCAACCAGCTTGGCGTGCCGCTGCCCGCGGGTGTCATGCGTGTCTACCAGGAGGACTCCGAGAAGATGTTGCAGTTCTCCGGTGAGGACCGTATCAAGCACACCCCCAAGGATGAGGAAGTCCGCTTGCGCCTGGGCAACGCCTTCGACATCGTCGGCGAACGCACGCAGACCGACTACCAAGTGATTGCCGACAACGTGTTCGAATCGGCGTACGAGATCAAGATCCGCAATCACAAGGAGACGCCCGTTTCCGTGGACATCGTCGAGCCGATGCCCGGCGACTGGGAGATCCGCGAGAAGTCCCAGGACTTTGTCAAGAAAGACGCGCGCACGGCCGTGTTCACCGTCGAAGTGCCCAAGGACGGTGAGGCGGTGGTCACGTACCGGGTGATGGTCTCGTACGGAACCCCGTTGCCGATGGTGAAGACGCTGCGAGCCCCGGCCATGGCACCTCCGCCGAACGCACCGGCCGCGAGCGCGCCCGCGATTGGCATCGCGCCCGCGCCACCGGCGCCGCGCGCACCGCGTGTGCAGCCACGCTAAGCGCAATGAAGAAGACGCTCACGGCCGCGCAGATGCGCGAGGCCGATCGCCGCTGTATCGAAGACCTGGGCATACCGGGCGCGGTACTCATGAATAACGCGGGGTCCGCGGTCTTTCGCGAGATTGACCACGGGCCCGTGGGTGTTGTCTGCGGCAAGGGCAACAACGGAGGAGACGGATACGTCATCGCCCGCCTCGCGCTGCTCGCGGACATGGACACGCGCGTCCTGCTGCTGGCCGAGCCCAGTGAGATCACAGGCGACGCGAAGACGTTTCTCGATGCCTACCTGAAACTGGGTGGACCCCTGCGCGTCGCGTCGTCACCGGAAGACATCACGAAGGTCATGAGCGAGTTAAGTGACTGTGCCGTCCTGGTCGATGCGATGCTCGGCACGGGCGTCAAGGGGGAAATCCGCGAGCCATTTCGCACGGCCATCACGGCGTGGCCGCAAGTTCACACGATCGCGGTGGACCTGCCCTCCGGTCTCAACGCCGACACCGGTGAACCCTGCGGCTGCTGTATCCGCGCGGACATGACCGTTACGTTCCAATTCGCCAAGGCGGGCTTTGAGAATCCCGCCGCCGCGCCCTACTTGGGCCGCCTCATTGTTGCCGACATCGGCATTCCCGAAGTCTGCGCAGATGATGTTGCCTGGGCGCGGCTCCGTGAACAACAAATGCAACTGCAGTGAATTGAAGGAGTCCGTCCGGACACCGTCCATATGTTCACACACAGTCGCCTGCAAAGGTGTCTCTTCAGTACTGCCTCACTCTCCGAGCGCGGCAGCACAAGACTTCGGGGATATCGGAACCTACGGCTTTTTCACCCACCTGTGGTCCCCTTCCCTGCTCAATCAAGAACACAGGCGGGGGCGCGTTCCAAGCCAGAAGCGAGGAGCACGCGAGCTTTCGGCGAGCACGCAGTTTATTCGGGAGAAGTGCCGACGTAACGGCGCCGATACGTGTTCGGGGCCTTCCCGGTAATCTGCCGGAATCGCCTGGAGAAATAGCTGGGATCGTCGAACCCCACGCGCAAGGCCACTTCGCTGACGGGCATGGTGGGATCCGCAAGCAAAGTGCGCGCCAACGCAATCCGCTCTCTGACAAGAAACTCCGTGAACGGCATACCCGCGTGCTTGTGAAAGAGCGTTGAGAAGTGATTGGGTGTCATTCGTGCCGCACGGGCGACAGACGCTACCGAATACCGTGCCGCTGGGTTGTTTCCGACAATGGCCATGACCATCTCCGTCAAACTGACACCCGCGGGCCGGTCGGGCCGCCCCACAGCGCCTTCACGCGCTGCCGCCAGCGCGGGCCTCAGCAGATCCTCGACCTCTTGGCCGCCCCCCGCATCACGGGGCGCCCTCGGTAGAGCGGATGGCGCCGTCTGACTGACTCGCTCATACACATCGGACAAAACGCATGCCGCGACATCGACGATGTGACGGATGGCGCGCGCCTTAGTCTCGTCGAGGGCAGGCAGCTCGTAATAGGCATTTCGCAGTTGATTCATCGCGATCGGCAGCCCCTCCGCATGTTTGCGAGCCGCCTCCCACCCCCGGTCGGCATCGGCATCCGCGAACGCGCATGAACTGACCACCAGGAACGCGGGACTCTCCGGCGATGGTGCGGCAACGGGAGCCGCGATAACGGATATCCCCCCATGACAGCAGTAGTCCGTCAGGCCGTGATAGCACGCGCGCACAGCAACCAGGGAACGGCACACGCTGCACCGCCGGGCTCCCTCGGGCGTACTCCTCGTCAACCGGCAGAATTTGTGGAGGTCGGCTTCTTGGCCATCGGGACAAAGCCGGTGTACGGTATCATCAACGCACCAGAGTATGAAGAAGGTCCCACCGGTCAGCTCCCGGGCCATCGCCTCAAGTTTGGGCAGAAGCGGATTCTCATGGACCGCCGCGGCGAAGCGCTCAAGAGTTTCGTCGAACACGTTAGCCCCCCCGTACGAGTGCGCCTCTGCACCGGCCAGCGCTATCGGCCGGCGACCCGCTCGGCGCTTTCCTGGATCCCCTACTACCCCCATATGAGCATATCGTAGATTCATCCTACTTCTCAAGGCTCCAAAGACGCGTCGGGCCATAGGTCTGTCCTTTAATTCGTAGATTCGTCTCTTGGAGAACACCCATCTGGCGCATACCATGGATATGGGGAAAGTGACCGCGGATCGCTGCGTAAGACTCACCCTGCAGCCCGTGGTCAATGGGGGAATCCGAATCACCGGAGAAAGGCATGGCACGATGCTGAAGCTTCACGAGCAGAAGAGATTCGTCTTAGTGGCGGGCATGTTTGCGGCGGTCACACTGCTGGCGGGATGTCCTCCTGTCACACAGAGCCTCAGAATCGTCGCCGGCACCACGGCGCTCGAAGCAGGCACTGCCATTACGCTTCGTGCCGAGTCCTCGGACCCGGACGACACCGCGTTTGCGTGGTCTGTCAGCAACGAGGATATATGCAGCCTATCGGAGTCCAAGTTGACCGCCGGCAGTGAGGTCCGGGCGAATGCGCACGTTCCCGGGGTGGTTGTGGTGTACGCAACGGGTTCATCCAGTGGAATGACCGCTCAATTGAGCTTGACCGTCACAGGTCTGGAATCCGGTTCTCACGCCAATCGCTACACGAAGTACGAAGGGAGCAAGACCTGCACGTGCTGTCACGACGGCATCGCGGAAGAGGTCCACGCGAGTGTCCACTACCAATGGGATGGGGACACTCCGGATGTCATCAATGGGGTTGGTGGCGGCAAGATGAAGGGTATGAACGATTTTTGCACGTATCCCTCCATCAACTTCATCGGGATACTGACCAATCTGGACGGCGTCAAGGTCAGTGGCGGATGCGGTCAATGCCACGTCGGAATGGGCGCCAAGCCTTCGCCAGACCCCACTCAGGCGCAACTCGAGAATATCGATTGCCTGATGTGCCACTCGAAGCACTACAAGCGCAAGGTCGTGCAGCGGCCCGACCTCAGTTTTGCGTTTGAACCCGACGAAGCTAGCATGAAGGTGCCGCTGCTGAGAGCGATTACCGATATTCAAGGCAGGCCCAATGACACCTGCATCAACTGCCATGCCTACGCGGGTGGCGGCCAGAACAATAAGCGAGGCGACATCGAAGAGTCCCACCGCAACGCCACGCGGGACTTCGACGTACACATGGCGTCCATAGAAAACGGGGGTGCGGGCCTGATTTGCGTGGATTGTCATGAGGTCTCTCAGCACCACTTTGCCGGACGTGGGTCCGACCTGCGCGTCACGGACCTCGATAACAAGGTGAGCTGCACCAAATGCCACGACGCCAAGCCTCACAAGAGGGCGCGGCTGAATGACCATACGGGCCGCATCGACTGCACGGTTTGCCACATTCCCGAGTTTTCGCGGGGCAGCAGCACCGAAATGTATCGCGATTTCAGCGTGCCCGAAATCCATCCTGCCAAGCGGCTCTATGAACCCGAACTGCACCGCGAACAGAACGTCCGCCCCGAATACCGCTTCTGGGACGGTACCTCGTTTGTTTATACGCAGGGCGAGCAGGCCGCCGTGGACACGTCCACCGGGTACTACACAATGTCCAGTCCCCAGGGCGATATTCTGAGCGATGGGGCCATGATCTATCCCTTCAAGGTGCACCACGCTTACCAACCCATCGCCAACGACAGCGACGTATTCCTCCCCTTCAAAATGGGCATCTACTTCACCACGGCGAACGTGGACTTGGCGATCACCACGGGCGCGACGCAATCGGGCATGACCTTGACGAGCGGATACAGCTACGTCGAAACGGAGCGCTTCATGGGCATATTCCACGAGGTGGCCCCCGCCGAAGATGCCTTGCGTTGCGGCGATTGCCACTTCGGAGGCGACCGGATGGACTTCGCCAAGCTGGGCTACACTCCCAACACCGAATACGACGGGGACCCGCTGTGCGCAAGTTGTCACGAGGACCGCTCGGGCGTATGGCCGGAGTCTGAGTTGTTTTCAAATGTCCACGCGGCCCACACCGACGACTTGCCGCTCGACTGCATCGTTTGCCACACCTTTCACGCGGCGGACTAGGGTGTTTTCAGCAGTTCCGCTTCGCACGGCCCCGGCAGACTCCCCCGCCGGGGCCGTGCCTTGAGGAAAGTCGCGCGGGTCTTCAGCCGCCTCCAGAAACCAGCGCCGAGTAAGCCCCTTGGTGCTTCCCGCGTGTTCCGCCTGTTTTCGTGGCTGGGTCACGTCACGCACACACGAACCGGTGAGTGGGGGAAAGGGCCGGGCGGTTTGTAATTGCCTCCTGCGCATGGTAGACTCCCATCTTGTCTTTGGACAGCGGAAGTCAAGTCTTGATAGGTGGTTGTGCACTACGGGGCCATACTCTTCGTGCATGCGCGAGACCTTGGGCGGGGTACTCGAGCCGTGCACGAGTCTTCAGGATTGGGCGACCTGAATCCGCTGAAGCAGAATCCCCACAACCCTCTACGCTGTTTGAGGATGAGCGGCCTTCCTGCAACCACGGCCACCGTTCCGTAGTCTAAGAACAGGAAGCCGGAGGAGTTATTCGGTGTGAGCGGGATGCCGGGGGCTCGTGGATTGGGGCTGAGGAATCCTGTCCCCCACGCGCTGCCCTCTGTGGAAGATTCGGTACGTTGTCCACGGGCCCGTAATGGTCCCGGACTCGGGACTGAGAGGGGTGTGTATTTGGGAGAGGTTTCGATGACTCAATCGTCCCGCACGGATTGCGTGCGCGTGGAGCCAGCAATAAACGAGGCGAGCCTGCTTGAAGACTGGGCGCAGCACGGCCGTACCCTGGTGGAGGTGTTGCGGACACGCGCTACGCAGAGTCCAGATAAACTTGCCTTGACCTTTCTCGTGGATGGCGAAGAAGAAGGCGATCGCTATACCTATGCGGACCTCGATCGCCGGGCTCGAGCCATCGCGGTGGATCTGCTCGAACGCTGCACCCAGGGCGACCGGGTCCTCCTGCTGTATCCCCCGGGGTTGGACTACATCGCGGCGTTTTATGGTTGCCTCTACGCAGGCATAGTTGCCGTTCCGGTGTCGCTGCCCGATTTGGGCCGCTTGAACCGAAGCCTTCCCCGGCTGAAGATAGTAGCGCAAGATGCGGATGCCAAGTTTGCCCTGACGGTGTCCTCGATCTCGCAAAAGGTTAAGAGCCTGGTGGAACACCATCCGGACTCGGGTGGATTCGAGTGGGTCGCTACGGACACCATGCCGGAAGACTTGGCTGCGCGTTGGACTGAACCGGCAATCGCTTCCCAGTCGATCGCTTTCCTCCAATACACGTCAGGCTCCACCTCTGACCCCAAGGGGGTCATGGTGACCCACCAGAACCTCCTCTACAATATCTACGACATGGGGCACCGTTGGGAAGGTGACACAGACAACTGTGTCGTGACGTGGCTCCCTGCATTCCACGATATGGGTTTGATTTATGGTCAGCTGATGCCGGTCTACATGGCATGCCCTTGCTACATCATGTCGCCACTGGCCTTTCTGCAGCGTCCGTACCGGTGGTTGAACGCGATCTCGAAGTACAGGGCGACGCTCAGTGCGGCGCCGAACTTCGCGTTTGACCTGTGTGTGCGCAAGATCACGGCGGAACAGCGCGCCACGCTCGACCTCAGCAGTTGGCGAAACGCCACAAACGGCGCGGAGCCGGTTCGTGCGGACACGCTCCAACGCTTCGCGGAGAACTTCAAATCCTGCGGCTTTCGTTGGGATTCGATGTGCCCCGGCTACGGGCTCGCCGAAGCCACGCTCATGGTGTCTACAACGGCAAAACTCGAGCCCACGTTTCTGAAAGTGGTGCCGGCGGAACTGGAACTCCACCGCGTAGTCGAGGCGAAGTCCTCAACGGAGAATGCGCGCGTCCTCGTGGGATGCGGCCGGACCAGCCTTGACACGCGCGTCATCATTGTCGATCCGGAAACGCGTTTGCCTTGTCGTCCTGATAGGGTGGGCGAGATTTGGATCTCCGGCACGACGGTTGCCCCCGGCTACTGGAACCGCCCCAAGGAAACCCGGGAGACCTTCGGGGCGCGGCTCGCGGACACCGGCGAAGGACCCTACCTGCGGACCGGCGACCTCGGCTTTGTGAAGGATGACATCCTGTTTGTCACGGGCCGCATCAAGGATATGATTA
>JADLCA010000790.1 GCA_020847495.1 Candidatus Hydrogenedentota bacterium
CCATCAGGCCATCGACCGGATTACGGCTAACGGCAGCACCGCGCTCTTCGCGGGCGTGAGCAAGGGGGCAGGCGAAGTGCGCAAGTTCCTCGACAAGACACGTGTCAACCGCATCATCCTGCTGTCTGACGGCCTCGCGAATGTGGGCCCCAGTTCGCCCGGCGAGCTGGAAGACCTCGGCCGCTCGCTCGGGTCGGAGGGGATCGCCGTCACCACGCTGGGCCTCGGTCTCGACTACAATGAAGACCTCATGACGCGTCTCGCCCAGAGGAGCGATGGCAACCATATGTTCGTCGAGAACACCACGGATCTCGCGAAGGCCTATTCGATCGAGTTCGGCGATGTCATGTCGGTCGTTGCGCAGGATGTCGATATCCGAATCACCTGCGCGGACGGTGTGCGGCCGGTGCGCGTGCTTGGACGCGATGCGTCAATTGATGGCTCCATCGTGCGCACCTCGCTGAACCAATTGGTCAGCGAGCAGACCAAGTACCTGATCCTGGAAGTCGAAGCGCCCGCCCGCAAGTCAGGAGACAGCGCACCGATAGCGGAAGTCTCGGTCTCGTACCTTGATCTGGAGACTGACTCGCGCGCGCAGGCGGCGAGCAACGTTTTCGCCCGTTATACCGCATCCGCGGCGGAGGTGGAGCAACGGACCGACCCCGCGATCATGGCCTCCGTCATCCAGCAGATCGGCAATGAACGAAACGAACTCGCCATGAGCCTGCGCGATCAAGGGCGGATTGATGAGGCCCGAGATCTCTTCCTGTCCAACGAGGAGTTCCTGTCTAGCAACTCGATCCGATTCAACAGTCCCGTGTTGAATGAAGACGCCGAGGCCAATCGGTTCTCCGCGGACAACCTCGACAAAGAGCAGTGGGTCCGTGAACGGAAGGCGATACAGGAAAAGCAATTCCAGACGAAACAGCAGAGCGTGGGACTCAAGAAGTAGTGAAACCTCGACTCATCGCCATATACACCGTGATCGTCGCCTTGCCCCTGGTGGTCCTCGGACTGCTGGGGGCGAAGCTTGCGCGCGACGAGCGGGCCGTCTTCGAACACCGGCTGAGTCAGGTGATCCTGGATCAGTTGCGCGTCACCGATTCGGAGGTTGCGCGGGTGGTGAACCAATGGCGGCAGAATTTGAGCGCCGATCTGCGCACGCTTCCCCTCAATCCAGGTGAGCTTCGGGAGCGTGCGCGCCGCTCCCCCTACGTTTCCCACTACGTTGTGCTTCATCCTGATGGATCCTTGGTCTACCCGACTCCGCTTGAAACTCCCACGGGCGATGAACGCGCGTTTCTCGAGCGGACGCGCGAGATCTGGGAACGGCAGGCTCTCACCCACGAGCAGGATACGGAAGATGTTCCGCCGCCGCCGACAGAGAAGTCCTTAGGCAAAAGTCCTTCCAAAATCGCAATACCACAAGGGAAAGGCGCCGCGCAGTCCGCATTGCCTCCTCCCCGGAACGACGGCTGGTATACCTGGTACTGGGGCGATGGGACGCACTTCATCTACTGGGTGCGCGGCGAAGACGGCTTCATTCGCGCCGCGGAACTGGACACGGCGCGACTGAAGTCCGACATCATCATCGCGCTTCCCGACACGCTGTCAGACGCACGCGTGCCAACGGACTCGCGCACCGCCCTGCTGGACTCCAAAGGAGTTCCCATCTACGTGTGGGGGACGTACGCCGTCCCAGAGGGGGAGAGTCCCCGCGCGACCTTGCCGCTCAGCTATCCGCTGGGTGGCTGGTCGCTGTCCTACTTTGTGCCCGCGTCTCAGTTCGATCCCGGTCTTTCGCTCGGGTTTCTATTTAATGTTACGGCGGGCGTGCTGGTGGTTGTCGTCACGGTTATCGCGCTGGCAATCTACTTCTACAGGGAGAGCAGCCGGGACATGCGCGAGGCCGCGAAGCGCGTCACCTTTGTGAACCAGGTTTCACACGAACTCAAGACGCCGCTGACCAATATCCGCATGTACGCCGAGTTGCTCGAACAGGAGATTGGCGAAGAGGAGGAGCGCCCGCGCCAGCACGCCGGCATCATCGTGTCGGAAAGCCAACGCTTGAGCCGTCTGATTGGCAACATCCTCACGTTCAACCGGAAAGATCGCGACGCACTGAGATTGCAGCCGTTCCCCGGAGTCATCGATGACATTCTCGCGGAGGTGATCGCTCACTATCGGGCGGCGCTGGAGGCCAAAGGAATCGAAGTCTTCTTGCATCCGGATGCGCCGGCCCGCGTCCTCGTTGACGTTGACATGCTTGAACAGATTGCCGGTAATCTTATCAGCAATGTCGAGAAGTACGGTGCAATGGGCAAGCGCCTCGACATTTACACTTCGTGGAAGGACGGATTGGCGTCCATCACGGTGGAGGACAAAGGTCCCGGCATTCCCCCATCCGAGAGGGATCGCATCTTCCAACCGTTCTACCGCATCAGCAATGGCCTGACCGACGGCGTGGCAGGAACCGGCATTGGTTTGACGATTGCGCGCGAACTGGCGCGCTTGCACGGCGGCGACCTGATGGTCGAGGATGGGGAACCGGGCGCGCGTTTCCGCCTCACGCTGCGTTGCCCTCTCGCTGGAGAAGCCGCATGAAAGTCCTCATTGCCGAAGATGACACCAACATCCGCAATGGCCTCGCCGAGATCTTGCAGGCCGAAGGATACGAAACGTTGACCGCACGCGATGGGCGCGAGGCCTTGACCCTCTTTCGCCAGCAGGGTCCCGACTTTGTCTGCCTGGATATCATGATGCCTGGCGTCAATGGGTATGATGTGTGCCGCGAGATACGCAAGTCCGATTCTGCCGTTCCTGTGGTGTTCATCAGCGCGAAATCGGAAGAGGTGGACAAGGTTCTCGGTCTTGAACTCGGCGCCGACGATTACATCATGAAACCCTTTGGCGTGCGCGAAGTAGTTGCTCGCATTCGGGCCGTCACACGCCGTTGCTTCGCGGCACCGAGTGCGAAGACGCCGGGTGCCCCTTTCATGATGGGCGATCTGGAAGTGCTACCCGCGCAGCTTCGTGCCCGGCGCGGCGATGAGCTCATCGATCTGAGCCTGCGCGACGTGAAGATCCTGGGTCTCCTCCACCACAACCGTGGCAACGTCGTTGATCGCGACACCTTGCTGAACGAATGCTGGGGCGTGGACTACATGCCCAACAGCCGCACCTTGGACCAGCACATCTCCCAGTTGCGCAAGCGCATCGAACGCGATCCGAAGGAGCCCCGCATCATCCTTACGGTGCACGGCGCCGGATACCGCTACGATGGGTAGTGCCGCAAACGCACGTCCCGTGGCGCCTCGTCTCGGCCTCTTCGCGTGGTTTGGCGTTCCCATACCCTTCGTTGAGCGCATGTCGCTGGTCCGGGAAGCGGGGTTCGAGGCCACGTCCCTGTGGTGGGAAGAGGACGACGAGAAGCGTAGGCGTCTGCGCGATCTCGCCCCTGACATCGTGCGCAACGCGTGTCTTCACCTCGACAATCTCCATGCGCCGTACGTAGGCTGCAATGCGCTATGGTCCGGTGACGCCGTGGAGCGCCTTGCCATGGTTGATCGGCATCTCGGCTGGGTTGAGGACTGCGCCCTGCACGACGTCCCCATGCTGGTCATGCACGTGACGCAAGGCAGCACCGTTGCGCCTCCCAACGCACATGGACTCGACAGCATGCGGCGCATTGTGGGCGCCGCGGAGGAGCGGGAACTGCGCATCGCGATAGAAAACACCCGAGGCGAGCAGCACGTCGATTGGATTCTGGATGATATCGATAGCCCGGCCCTCGGACTTTGTTACGACTCCAGCCACGACTGGCTGTACGCTGCCGAGCCCGTGGCGCTGCTCTCGCGATGGGGGCATCGCGTGATGACGACGCACCTATCAGACACGGATGGACGCCGGGATCGCCACTGGCTGCCCGGCGAGGGCGCCGTCGATTTTGAGCGCATTGCGGCCCAACCCGCATGGCAGCAATACGTGGGAACCTGTCTGCTGGAAGTGGTGCCAAAAGACCGGGCAGAGGATGTGCGCGGCTTTCTCGCGCGCGCGTATGAATCGGGACGGGCACTCCGCGACCGCCTTTGCGGCATCGCGGCGGCCGGCGGCACGAGCGGGCCGTCGCACTGATGCACGGGGCTGTGAACGACTGCGACCTAATCATCCTCGGCGCCGGCGCCGCGGGTCTCATGTGCGCGATCGCGGCCGGCCGGCGAGGGCGCCGTGTGGCGCTGCTGGAACGCAACGCGGAAGTGGGGGAGAAGATCCGCATCTCCGGCGGCGGGCGCTGCAATTTCACCAATGTTCGCGTAAGTCCCGAGAACTACGTTTCGCAGAACCATCGGTTCTGCACGTCGGCGCTTTCTCGCTATTCTCCCGCCGATTTCATCGCGATGTTGGAACACCACCGCATTCCCTACCATGAGAAGAAGCTGGGCCAGTTGTTCTGCGACACGAGCGCGCGAGACATCATCCAGATGCGGACGTCCGAGTGCAGATTCAAAGGCGTTGCACTGCACACGCGATGCGACGTGGAGTCCATCACGAAAGAAGACGTATTCAACGTCGCCACCAAGCAGGGCGCGTGGAACGCGCCCTCGCTCGTCATAGCAACTGGCGGACTCTCGATCCCGAAATTGGGTGCTACCGACCTGGGCTACCGCGTCGCACGGCAGTTCGGATTGAACGTCATCACGCCTGAAGCGGCGTTGGTCCCGCTCCGATTCAGCAGTGAGGACCTGGCCCGGTACGATGGCCTCTCCGGCGTGTCCTTCGACGCCCTTGTATCGTGCCGTGACATGTCCTTTCGCGAGAACGTGCTCTTCACGCATCGCGGCCTCAGCGGTCCGGCCATTCTCCAGATCTCTTCGTATTGGAAGGCCGGCGATGTGCTCACGATAGACATGTTGCCCTCGATCCGCCTGGACGAGCACCTGCTTGCACTGAAACGCAAGGGATCGAAAGCGGAGGTCGGCACCATCGTTGGCGATCTGCTGCCAAAGCGCTTGGCGCAGCGTTGGTCCGCGTTGCACAGCTGGAGCGGCCCTTTGAACCAATACAAGGATGCTGCCCTGCTTGAAGCGGCGAAGACCGTTCACGGGTGGCGCATCACTCCTTCTGGCACGGAAGGCTTTGCGAAAGCGGAGGTCACGCGCGGCGGCGTGGACACCGCGGAACTCTCCCCCAAAACCATGGAAAGCAAGCGAGTGCCGGGTCTGTATTTCATCGGCGAGGTCGTGGACGTGACGGGATGGCTGGGCGGCTACAATTTTCAGTGGGCATGGGCCTCCGGCCACGCGGCGGGTCTTGCGGTCTGAAGACCGCATCGGCGCAGCTGGACGACCGGCGAGGGCGCCTGTCCCACACACGCTTATCTGATTGGACGGATCTGACGGATCCGACCGATCGGACTGCTCAACCGGTCCGTCGCGGCTTCCTTGACATACCCCTCCGTATCGCGTAATACATGCGTAGCGACCCGGGAGTACCGATACCGCCATGGAACGAATCGAGAATATTCTCAAGCAATACTGGGGCTACACCTCGTTTCGCCCTCTCCAAGAGGAGGCGATGGCCTGCGTCATGGAAGGGCGAGACTCCGTCGTGGTGCTGCCGACCGGCGGAGGAAAGTCGCTCTGCTTCCAAGCGCCCGCGATTGCACTGCCCGGCATGGCCGTGGTGGTGTCGCCGCTGATCTCGCTGATGAAGGACCAGGTGGACGCGCTCGTGGCTAACGGCGTGCGCGCCGCCTGCATTCACAGCATGATGAGCGATGCCGAACGGCGGGCGGTGGACGCGGAGATTCGCTCGGACCGCCTGAAGATCCTTTACGTGTCGCCCGAGCGCCTGGTTCAGGATCGCTTCCTCGCGTATCTACACGCCGCAAAAGTCTCTTTCCTCGTCGTGGATGAAGCGCATTGCATCAGCCAATGGGGTCACGATTTTCGTCCGGAGTACCGGCAATTGCGCGGGCTCCGCGATACCTTTCCCAATCTCCATGTGCACGCCTACACGGCCACCGCGACGCGTCACGTGCGGGAAGACATCGCCAGCGAACTGGCGCTGCGCGATCCCTCAGTGCTGGTGGGCTCGTTCGATCGTCCCAATCTCACGTACCGTGCGGAGCCGCGCCGCGACTCCTTCCGGCAGATCAACGAAGTGCTCGCCCGCCACAGCGGAGAATCGGGCATCATCTACTGCATTAGCCGCAGGGAGGTCGATGCGCTCTGCGAGCGCCTCAACGACGCAGGACACCATGCGGTTGCCTATCACGCAGGCATGGCCGACAACGACCGGCGCAACAATCAAGAGGCGTTCATCCGCGACAAGGCCGATATCATGGTCGCCACGGTTGCGTTCGGCATGGGCATCGACAAACCCGATGTGCGCTACGTAATCCACGCGGGCATGCCGAAGTCCATCGAGCACTACCAGCAGGAAAGCGGCCGCGCGGGACGCGACGGGCTGGAAGCCGAGTGCCGTCTCTTCTATTCTGGCGCGGACTTCATGATCTGGAAGAACATCCTTTCCAAAGTGGATGCCGAAGCCGCCGAGGCCGCTTTCTCCAAGCTGGAGGAGATGCAGCGGTATTGCACCGGTCTTGCCTGCCGGCGCGCGGCGCTCCTCTCCTATTTCGGCGAGCGTTACCCGAAAGAGCGTTGCGGCGCCTGTGACTTCTGCCTGGGGGAATTGGATACGGTGGAAAACTCGCCCACGGTCGTACGCGCGATCCTCACCTGTGTGGACGAACTGGGCGCCATGGCGGGGCCTACGTACACGGCTCTGGTGCTCACCGGGTCTACGGAAGAGCGCGTGCTTGCGAAAGGGCACAACCAGCTCGGCTCCTACGGCAGTCTCGCGAGCGAAGACCAGCGCTCCGTGCGCGACTGGATCGAGCAACTGGTGTCACAAGACTATCTGGAAAAAACCGGCGAGTACCATGTACTGCACTGCACCCAGAAGGCTCGCGAGCTTGATGAAAAGCTCCCCTCGCTCGCGAGGACTTCCGCGCGTCCGAAGAGGGTCAGCAAGGCCGCCGCACAATCCTGGGAAGGCGTCGATGAAGGGCTTTTCGAACACCTGCGCGCCCTGCGCAAACATCAAGCGGATACTCTGGGCGTGCCTCCCTATGTGGTCCTCACCGATGCCGCGCTGCGCGACATGGCCCGCAAGCGCCCCCGCACGATGGGGGAGTTCCTGGGAGTCAGCGGCGTGGGACACAAGAAGTGGCACGACTTCGGCGAGATCTTTCTCGGGGCGATTCGCGACTATTGCGAGAAGCACGGATTGTCCGGAGGCGCTGCCGCAATTGGGCCAGGTCAGCATCGCGAACGCCCCTCTGGCAGACGTTTGTCCGTCGTGGAACGCGAGCGGCAGACGGCCGCCCTTTTCGCCGAAGGCCGTTCCATTGAGGAGGTCAGCGGACAATTGCAGCTCGCCGCGTCAACAGTCGAAGGCTACTTGCTGAAGTTTATCGAAAACGAGGACCGGACGAGTCCCGCTCCCTGGGTATCGGATGGCGTGCTGGAACGCGTACGCGCCTGCGCGCAGGACCTCGGCACGGAGCGCCTAAAGCCTATATACGAGGCACTCGAAGGCGAGATCGAGTATGGCCTGATTCGTCTTTGTGTTGCGTGCATCAAGAACGGCGGATAGGCGCGAAGGGATGGAAGGGATGCGAACAATACTTCTGATTGCCCCACTCGTTGTTGCGCTGCACGTCTCCGCCACGGCGGAACCAGCCTCGATGCGCATAGGAGAGATGACCTTCGCCTCTGGCAACGGTTCTCTCATTTTTCGGCTGCGTGGAGAGGATTGGCTGCGATTCAACACGCCCTTGCTGGCCGGTCAGATGCCGGAGGCGAATATCCTGGACGCTGGACAAGGTTGGGCATACGTCGGCATGACATGGAACCTAACCGAGCCGGTGCAGAAGGACGAACTCTCTAGTCCTTTCGATGTGGGCTTCGAGCCCGACTTCTGGTGGGCTCCGCATCTTGCCCCGGAAGAGGGCTACTGCATCGCGCAGCACGTGTTCCGTTCGCCCGCGCTGATCGCCGCGCGCGGTCACGATGTCCTTGTCATCGTGCCGGATCTCGATCACGCAGGCAAGGTTGAGCAGAATCCCTGGTTCATGGATTTCGACGCGCCTGCGCGAAAGCTCTGGCTCGGCATGACACGCACCTCGGTGCCGCTGCATGTGCTGTACAAGAAAGAGCCGGGCATGACATTCGCCCCCGGCTCCGTGTATCTCGCCTTCTACGTGACCGCCTACCACGACGAGGGCGATCCGGTGAATCCATGGGGACGTGTGTCGCAGTGGCTCTGGGAGAAGTGGGGGAGTCCCTTGCACGCGAAGGGCGAACCGTTGCGCGTGCCCATGGACACCTTCGTGCAGCACACCTATACATGGGCCTTCGACTCGTGGAAGGATGCCGTGTGGCAGGAGTTCTCCATCAATGGAGAGAAACTCGGTGCGCCGGCGTTTATCGTGAACGTGAGTCAGTCTCCCAACTACCCCGGACCCTGGTATCAGCGCGAGTTCCTGTCGGTGTGGAATCAGGCGTGGTTCTCCACCCTCCGCGTGGGTGCCGGCATGCGGCGCTTCGCGATTCGCACGAATGACCCTGCGCTGATGGCGCGCGCCGAGATGATCAAGCGCTTCACGCTCGCCGCACCACAGCGCAACGGCCTCTTTCCGTCTGTCTACCGGACTGGTAACAAGGAGGTCGTCATCGATGGCGAAAAGGTCCTCCGTCCAGAGCCGTGGGACACGGCCTACTGGACGAACTCGCACCGCGTGCCCTGGAAGAGTGAAGTCACCGATCGGTGGTTCCATACCCTCGACGCGAGTTGGACTTGTCTGCTGCTGTTGCGCTGGTATGAGGAGTTCGAGAAGGACGAGCGCCTTCTAACCTATGTGAAGAACTACGCGGACCGCCTCGTGACATTGCAGGAGACCAGCGGCTTCTTCCCCGCGTGGCTCCATCCCGAAACTGATGCGCCCTGGGACCAGTTCCGGCAATCGCCCGAGACCAGCATGAGCGTGACCTTCCTGCTCAAACTCGCCGCCATCACCGGCGAGGACTCGTACCGCGACCCAGCCCTGCGCGCCATGGACGCTGTCATTCGCGAGTGCGCTGCCACGGGACGCTGGGAGGATTTTGAAACGTACTTCTCCTGTTGCACCTGGGGCTATCCCGAATACCTCGGCAAACGCGTCAAGCGCAACGCCATGTACAAGCAGTGCAACTTCTCAATGTTCTGGACGGCTGAGGCGCTGCTCGAATGCTATAGCGCGACGAAGGATCCGCGCTACCTTCGCTGGGGACGCCGCACGCTCGATGAGCTCAGTATGACGCAGCAGGTGTGGCAGCCGCCATTCATCCAGATCCCCGCGCTCGGCGGATTCGGCGTGATGAACTGCGACGGCGAGTGGAACGACTCGCGCGAGTGCCTCTTTGCGGAACTGTTCATGGAGTACTACCGCGAAACCGGCGAGCGGCATTTGTTCGAGCGTGGAATCGCGGCACTCAAGTCTGCGTTCGTAATGATGTACTGCCCGGAGAATCCCGCGCAGAAAGCGCTCTACGAGAAGGTCCACCCTTTCTTCGGTCCGGAGGACTATGGCTTCACCATGGAAAACTATGGTCACGGCGGCACGGCCTCGAGCGAGGGGGAGGGGATAGGTCCTTTCACGATCTTCACGTGGGGCAACGGCGCGGCCGCCGAAGCGCGCAACCGCATTCGCGATCACTGGGGCGATGTATATGTGGACCGCCAGCGCGGGATTGCGTTTGGGATCGACAGCATCGATGCGGCACTCGACAACGGCGCACTCACGCTCACCAATCTTGCCGAGGGCACGCGCAATGTCCGCATCGTGTACGAGGACGGTTCCTCGCACGATGCCACACTGGACCGCACCGCAGTCGTGGAGTTGCCGGGCTCGCCACCTCTTCACGGGTCTTGATCGTGGCCGTGACGTGCGTTCGTGCCGGTCGCACTGCGCGGGGTGGCGTGGGTGGCGGCGAACGCAGTAGAATAGGCGGCGGAAGCGTACGGTACGTGGCTGAGGCCCCGCGGTATCCGCCGGAACGAATGGCGGATAAACGGGATAGATTCACCGGGATTGGCAAAGTTCCCAGGATGACGCCCTCTCGCGGCGAGGGTGGACAACGCAAGGAATTCGTGAGCGATGCCAGGAATTTACGAAAAGATTCGCACAGACCTGCTCTTTGATCGGGGCGTGCGACAAGCCCGGAAGGGTAGTTTCGCGCGGGCGCTGGCGTACTTCGAGGAGGTTCTGGAGCGTGTTCCAGATTACTCCCTGGCTTATGCGAACATGGGCTACTGCCACTTCAAGATGGGGCGCATGGCCGAAGCGCTGGCCGCCTATGAGAGTGCGCGTACCCTGGCCCCGGAAGACGCAGAGCACCGCTACGACCTCGGGTGTGTCCACCACGCCCAAGGACAGCGCGATACGGCGCTGGAGCTGTTCCGCGAGGCGCTCGAGTTGCAGCCGAACCACGCGGAGGCCTATGCCGCGATAGAGCAGATTCGGATTGAAATGGGATTGCCCGCAATCGAACCACAGGTCGTCAGCCTCGATACGGAGGAGGACCTCGGACAGGAGCCGCGGAGGGATTCCACCGCCACGGCCCCGCTCTCCGCTGCGGAGTACCTGAAGCGTGGCGAAGAGCTTTTCGAGCAGTCGGATTTCGAGGGTGCGCTGGAAGCCTGGGGTGAAGCAGCCGGGCGCGACCAGAAGAACCCGCGTATTCACAACAACCGTGCGGCGGCGCTTTTCGAGTTGGGCAGGCACCAAGAGGCTATCGAGGCGTGCAGCATGGCGCTTCGCATAAAGCCCGACTACGCCATCGCCCACATGACGCGTGGCGAGATCTTCGCGGCACTGGGCAATCGCGACGCGGTCATGCGCGAGTACACCGCCTTGAACCTGCTGGACGAGGATATGGCGCGCCAGCTCCTCGACATGATCGACAACGGGGAGGAAGGGTCGTGAAAGGGCTGTTCCTGGTTCTTCTTCTGGCTTTCGTACCCTTCATGGGTTGCGAGAATCAGGAATCGGAAGACTCCCCCCAGACTGCGATCAAGGAGCAGTTGAAGGAGAACGTGGAGAAGGCCAGAGCCGCCGCGGCCCGCCAGATCGAGGAACAGACAGAGAAGGTCCTCGCGTCCATCGACAAACAGATCGACGAGTTGGGCGAGCGTGTCGCCGAGGCGGGGGAGGAGGCGCAGCGGGAAGCCTGGCAGACTGTGCGCATGGAACTGGAAAAGAAGCAAGAGGAAGTGCGCGGCCAGTTGCAGCGCATGCGCGAGAACTCGGGCGAAGCCACCGAAGAGCTGGCCAAAGGCGTGGCCAAGGCCGTGGATGAACTGAGGCAGGCCATCGTGCGCGCCGCGCAGACGCTGGAGAATCCCGAGCCTCAACAGGCGGAAGCGGAACCGGACCCTGCCTGAAACGATGCGTTGAGACAGCGGGCGGCGGGCAGCAAAGGGAAGTCATGATTGAACTCGGTGTGAACATCGACCACGTGGCCACGGTGCGCGAAGCCCGGAAAGGGCGTGAGCCCGATATCATCGCCGCGGCGAAGGTCTGCGAGCTTGCGGGCGCGCATCAAATCACCGTGCACCTGCGGCAGGATCGGCGCCACATTCAAGATCGGGATGTCGAACTTCTCGCCCAGGTGCTCCAGGTGCGCCTGAACCTCGAGATGGCCGCGGTGGACGAGATCATCGCCATCGCCCACCGCATCCGCCCTTACGTGGTCTGCCTCGTGCCCGAAAACCGGCAGGAAGTCACCACCGAAGGCGGCCTCGATGTGGCCGCGCAGGAGAAGAAGCTCAAGACCGTCGTGAAGGGATTCCACGACGACGGCATCAAGGTCAGCATGTTCATCGACCCCGAGGCCGATCAAGTCGACGCCAGCGCGGAGACCGGCGCCGACTACGTGGAACTGCACACAGGCGCCTACGCGAACGCTGCCGAATTAGACATGCTGGGTGAATTGGACCGGCTGGCGAAGGCCGCGGCGCGGGCCATCAACTGCGGACTCATCTTCAACGCGGGACACGGCCTAACCATCCGGAATCTCGCGCCCGTCGCGGCGCTCCCTGGACTGAACGAGGTCAACATCGGCCACTCGATCATCTCGAGGGCCCTGTTTTTCGGCCTCGAAAACGCAGTCCGAGAAATCCTCGCGGTCCTCGACGCCTACTCGGCATAGAACCACATCCGGCAGCCGAATGGGACTGACCTGCCGGCGGCTACCCGCTCAGAAATCCTTCAGGTCATCTTCATCCAACGGAAGGATCTCTTCCGGCCGTACCTTCTTCTCGACGCGCCCTTTCGCGGCGGGGGCGGCCAGTTTTGGCGTGGAGGCGCGGCGTTCCGGCGCCGCAATCCGGGGCGGAGCACTGGGCCCCTTCTTCCGAACCGGCAACGACTGCTCACTGGTTTGTCCGCCGACCAGCGCCACCAAATCACCCACCGTGGAGTGCAGGTCTTTCGCCTGCGCGCTCAACTCTTCGCTGGCCGAGGCGGATTCTTCCGACACCGCCGCGTTGGACTGGGTGACCTTGTCCATTTCGTTCACGGCGCGGTTCAACTGGTCGATTCCCTGCGCCTGTTCATTGCTCGCGCACGAGACTTCCTGAATCAGTTGGGTCACCTGCTCAACTGCACGCGCAATCTCCATCAGGCTCTCGCCTACTTCGGATGAAACCGTAACGCCATTCTCCGCATTTATCCGCGAGCCCTCGATGAGTTCGGTGGTATTTCGTGCTGCTTCGGCGCTACGCTGCGCCAGGCTGCGGACTTCCTGCGCAACCACGGCAAATCCCTTGCCCGCTTCGCCCGCCCGCGCGGCTTCCACGGCGGCATTCAGCGCCAGCAGATTCGTCTGGAACGCGATCTCGTCGATCGTCTTGACGATCTTCGCCGTCTCGTCGGCCGAACCCTTGATCCGTTCGATGGCCTCCGACATCCGGACCATGGCTTCGCGCCCGCGCTGGGCCGATTGGCTGGCCGTGGCGGACGCCCCCGATGCCTGCCGCGCGTTTTCCGCGTTCTGTTTGATCATCGAGGCAATTTCTTCCAGCGACGCGGACGTCTCTTCCAACGATGCCGCCTGTTCGCTGGCGCCGGAAGCCATGACCTGGCTGGAACTCGCCACCTGCTCCGCCGCCGATGCCACCTGCGACGCACCCTCGCCCAGGCGTTCCGCAAACACCGCCACGGGCTTCCTTACCGCGCGCATGACAAAGAGCGGAAAGGCCACGCCAATCACCACCAAACCCACCACCAACACCGCCCCCGCGGTGAGCATGGATCTCGCCAGCTCCGCGTCCGCCTCATCAAGGCTCTGGATGACCTCGAAGGCGCCGTGCACTTCGCCTACTTTCCATCCTTCCATCGTAGCGCCGGTGGGATCCTTGCCTTCGGCGTTGCCCCAGATTTCCTGCGAAGTGGCCGGATCACCATGACACAACAGGCAACTTTCCGAGAGTCTAACCGGCCGGAAATAGCGGATGGCGTTCAGGTCCGGGTCCTTCTCGTGGTACTCGTTCAGGCCCTCCTGAGTCTCAAACATCTGAAGGACGCGCAATTCAAGCGGATCAGGTTCGTTGGCCGTATTGCGGGGCGACACCTTGGGCGTCTTGAAGGTATAGTCCCCTTCCTCCGCTTTCGCCTTGGCCGCTTCCCATGCGGAAACCACGGGGACGGAGGCAAAAACCTTCGCCATGCCTTCTTCACCTTCGGCGGCCCAGGCCCGCAAATCCTCCACACGGAACAGTCCCGTCGCCCACTTCTGTTCCATCCCTTCGCGTGTGCTTTCGGCGGTCAGGCACACCGCCCGCGCCTTCGCCACAAAAGCCTCAACGGTCTTTGCCTTGGCCTGCACGTAGTACAGCCCGAACAACACCGACATCAGCGAGGCCTGAAGCACGATCCCCAACAGAATTAGCGTTGTCTTGAGCGACTTGCCTGCTTTCATGCGCCCCCCCCTGTCTCACCATAGGAATTCGTTAAACGGTCCCGGTTGCCGACTGTGGAACTGACCCACAACTGCCGCCCAGGCGACCCTCCACCTCACGCAATCAAGACTCCGGAGCAAGCCCGGTATCAAACCTCAGTACGCGCGAGCGAGACGCGACCCCACTCTGTTTGCCGTGCCGCGCAGAGGAGTGGGCACAGCTTCTCTGGAAGCCCCCTGCCTCCGGGTCAACAATCCCATCATCTCCCCCCGTAAGGCTATCATTGAACACAATTATACCCGAAGAATGCATGAAACATAAAACTACACCCTTTATCAAGAAAATCGCACAAAATACGATAATAGTAACAATATCCAAATCCGATGTCTGGACCAACGGTTGGAATCAAGGCCGGGGAGTTCCTTTTTGACGGTCCCGCTGAAATTCCCTAGCTACACGCGTATCTGGCGCGCGAGGACCAGTACCCAGCCAGCCCAGGGAAAAGCGGAATCAGCAGGCATCTGCTGCCAGCCTGCCATCCCCCGCTTGGCATCGCTTGCCACACCTGTTGTCTAATCCAGCCAGTAGTGCTATTATTGCACAATGTTCAGCGCTGTGTTACTGCGACTGACGAGGCCGCAGGAAGCGGCAAAAGGAATGGAATAATGCCAAGGAAAACGTTGGGGATCTTGGCGCTCGTCTTGGCCGTGACCTTCAGCGTCTTGCTTGTGGCACTGGTGCCGGCAGTATGAAGACGAGGTTGTTTCCTCGGAGACTATATTCCGAAGATCGCAGGCGAGAGCTTTGGGCGACATCGGGATTGTTTGTTTGCTCGCTTACCTAATTAGGGTGCGATTTCGAAATCACTGGAGGAATCACCTCTCTTGCTCAGGGATCGGAGACGCTGGGCTGCCGCTGAGGGAATCGTTTCAACTACACTCCTGGGCACGGTCGTGTTTTTCTATCTGAGAGTACTCGAGTTTCGCCGCTTCGACATTTTGACAAATCAATGCGCCGTTCTCGGACTCATAGTCCTGTATGCGCTCTCATGCGGCCTTGCGTTGTCAGCCATCCGCTTTGGACGAGAGAGGGGAAGGTTGCTGGGAGCATTCGCCTTAGTGTTGCATTGTCTGTTTGTTTGGTATTTCTTCGTTCCCAAAACGCACCTTTTCCGATAGTTGCCATCACGAGATCTGCCGATGGGCTTCCTGACAATTGATGGAATCCTGGCGCCGTTGCGCCATTGCGAGAGGCAGATCTGCTGCCTCGCGGATCGTCGACGCGGTGTATGCCTGCGGCTTTGGAATAGCGCCGACGCGGGTTTCGGGGGCGGGGTGGGTTGGGGAGAAACGCCGAAGAGCAGTATTCTTTTGTAGATTGGAACCGGGAACAGGCCAGAGCTTTTTCCCAAAGCGAATCAAGTGGGAGCGCCAGCATTCTTGCTGGTATCTTGAAGAGCCGGCAGGGATGCCGGCGCTCCTGGCCGGTCGTGTCTCGCTTTGGTCCAGTCTCGGTACCTCAAAGAGTTGTGTCATCCGGTACAGACACCGTGTTTCGCTCCTAAGACCGCGCGAAAGACGGTGTCAGTCCCTGTGGGGCGATAGAGGTGTCAGTCCCGCGCGCGCCTGCGGGCAATTGGGCGATTGGCAATCGGAATTGCGATGCGTTACACTACGCAGAGTGACACCGGTGCATGATTCCAACTATCTGAGTGCCATGGTCATATCGCATCAAATACTCGCCGACGTCCTCGTCGTGGTTTTGCAGGGGCGTTTCGACGCGCCTTCCGCTCCTGATGCGGAACGGGCGTTCAAAGAGTTTCTGCAAGATGGGACCAGGAAGGTGCTTCTGGACCTTAGCGGCGTGGAGTACATCAGCAGCGGCGGTTTGCGCGTCATCATCATGGTGTCCAAAGCGCTGGAGCGGGTGCAGGGCACGCTCAAGTTGTGCGGGTTGACTCCATTTGTTTCCGAGGTGTTCGAGATCACGAACCTCTCCAAGCGCTATCAGATTTGCCCCACGCGTGAGGAAGGTCTCGAAGCCTTCGCGTACCAGGAGGCCTAACGCTTGGCCGCGTCGAGCGACGCATCGGATTCCCGGGAAAGCCTGCCGACCCTCCCCGCGGGCACGCCGCTGACGTTCAGCAGCCTCAATACCGTCATCGGCGAGCCGGGCGGCACCTTTCGTATCGTGGACCCCACTCCCCCGGGCAACGTGCTCGACGGCAAGTATCAGGTTGTGGAAGTGAAGGGCGGTCCGGGCCTCAGCGGCATGGGAATCGTCTACATCACCGACGCGGGAGACACCCGGTACGCGGCAAAGACCTTCCAGCATCAATTCAGCCGGAACCTCGACTTGGTGGAACGATTCCTTCGCGAGGCCCGCACGTGGATCCTGACCGGGTTTCACGCGAACATCGTCCATGCGTACTTCATCGACATCATCGGCGCGACGCCGTACCTCTTCATGGAGTACATTGAACCGGACAGCCTAGGCCGCTTATCGCTGGCGGACCATCTTCGGGACGGTCCGTTGGACATGACGGAGGCGGTCCGTCTCGCGATTCAGTGTTGCGACGGAATGGTCCACGCCACATCGTCCGTGCCGGGTCTCGTGCATCGGGACCTCAAGCCCGAGAACCTGCTCATCAGCCGCGATGGCATCTTGAAGATCACCGATTTTGGCCTGGTCCGCTGCAACATCGCCGAGGAGATTCCCACGCCCGACGCGTCAGCCTCTCCCCAATCGGCTTCCTTGACGCAGGTGGGCACGACCTTTGGCACGCCCGCGTATATGGCCCCGGAGCAATTCACCGAGGCGGGCACCGTTGGCGAGGCGGCGGATATCTACGCGTTCGGCTGTTGCTTCTACGAGGCCATCAGCGGGGGCCGGCTCTTCACAATTCGCGCGGACACCGCTGTAGAGCACCTTCTCGCGCTGCAGCGCTTCCACCAGCATGAGCCGCCGGTACCATTGCGGGAGCGGGCCGCGCACTGCCCGCAGGATCTTGACCGCGTCATCATGCGTTGCCTGGAAAAGAACCCCGCGCACCGCTGGCGGAGTTTTCGTGAACTGCGCGAGGAACTGCGGTCGGTCTTCGATAGCGCATTCAACCGCACTTTCAACGCAATGCCGGTCCGGCACCCCACCGCGCATCAAGTGGCTTCGCAGATTCGTTCGCTGACCCTTCTCGACGGGTATCGCCGTGCAGTGCGTCTGCGAAATCTGCGTGAAAACCAGGATGCCAGTCCCTATGCCTTTCATCTGGCGCTCGCTTCGTACTTTCATTGCAGCGGGGAACCAGAAGAAGAACGCCGTCAACTTGAAAAAGCCATGCGCGTGCGCGGTCCCCAGCAAGGGTATGAAGCCGTCCGCCGTTTGGGGGAATTGCTGGTCGAGTCGGGTGAATTGGATCAGGCGGGTTGCCTGCTGGACCGATTCCTGACAGAAGAGCCCGAGAGTCTCGACCGCTGCCTCGAGCCCTACGTGTACCTCTGCGTGGCGCGCGGAGCTGTCGCGCTGGCCGAAGAACTGGTGAGCCGCTTTCCGCGCAGCCGCCGGACGGAAGCGTTGCTTGCGCGCATCTACCGCGCCGCAAATCGCGACGCCGAGCTTATCGCCCTGTACGAGGGGCAAGTCCGCGACATCCTCGCTGCCATCCACGAGAACCTGGCTTCCATTGAGCCCGGGGATCGCGTGGGATGGGAGCACGATGGCGACATGGACACATTCTGTGACGTGATGAAGGTGCTCGCACCGGAATGTGACTTGCGTATCCTCCAACACGCATCGCATACGGCGTGGCCCGACATGGAGGCTTACCCGGATTTCTCGGGCGAAATGGCGTGGCTTTCGGAAGCCTTCGGCGCCCTGGCCGGAATCGACGCCTACCCGGATCCGGAGCGCCGCGAAATCTACCGCGAATGCGCCCGCCGGCTCGGCTATCCGGAGCGTCTTCAACGGCATCTTATCCGCGATGAAACGTGGTTCTGGACCGCCGACGACAACGAGGCGCAGAATGCCTCGTTTCCCGCATGACGGAGCTTCCCACAACGGTGCTGCCAGCGCCTCAGCCGGAGAAGGGCAAGGGTATTCCCTTCCGCGAAATCCTGGCGCTTGTGTGCATCCTTGCCGTGGCGGCCGGGCTTCGCTGTTTCCGCCTTTCATCCGAGTCCCTGTGGTACGACGAAATCGCCAGTGTGCAATACCTCGATCTGCCCGCCTTCTACCAGTTCTTCCACCAAGAACGCCTGATCGACCCGGCCGCGGTTCCGGTCTATTTCTGGATGGAGTACCAGTGGTGGCACTGGGTATCGGCTAGCGAAACGGGTCTTCGCGCACTATCGATACTGTTCGGGTTGCTGACCGTCCTTTTGCTCTGGTATGCGGGGCGAATGCTATTCGGGTCCACCTGCGGTCTTTTCGCCGCCTGGTGTCTGGCCTTCGCGCAACTGCACATCTATCAATCACAGGAAATCCGCATGTACGCGCTGATGTACCTGTTTGCGCTCGCATCGATGGTCGCTGTTAATCAGGCGGTTACGAAGAATCGGCCATTGTGGTGGGCGGCTCACTTCATTGCGAGCGCCTTCCTCGTCTGGACGCACGTCTTTGGCGTTCTCGTGCTTGTTGCGCAGGGACTGTGGCTGCTGTGGACGTGGCGCCGCCGCCCTCTCCGCATCATGGGATGGGGGACTGCGCAACTCGTCTATCTGCTCCCCCTTGCAGTCTGGGTACAAGGTTTCGACAGCCGGCTTGTTGATGAACACGTCTCTTGGCAGACTGTGCCCGGTTGGAGCGCACTTGGAAAGGTGTTTTACGCCGTGCTGCCCGGGGCCTTCCTGGACGCCGATCCCTTGCTGTGGCGGACTTCAGTCGTGGGAATCTCTTCACTGGGTGCGGGTGCGCTCGTTTGGGCCGCGGCCCTGTGGGCCTTTGTAGCGCGCAGTCAATCCACACCCGGCGACGCATCTCAAACGAAGTGGCCGTCGGCCGACCCTCTTTCTCTTCTGCTTCTCTGGTGTGTAACGCCCGTGCTGATCTTGTTTTTCGTCTCGATCACGCTGCGCCCGTGCTTTGTCGAGCGCTACTTTGGGCATTGCGCATTTCCGCTGCTGCTCGTGGCGGGCGCGGGTTTCGCCCGCATACCGAAACGCTGGCGCCTGGGTGCCGCCGTGGCAATCACGCTGGCTTTTGCGGGCACCTTGGGCGCAATGGACAGGCCGCTCCGGCCGGACTTGCGCGGTGCGGCGCGCCACGTTGACGCGCACTTTCGCGACAACGAGACGGTATACCTGCGCGATCCCTTCAACACAGGGCTTGCGTTTCGCTATTACGCCGCGCTACCGGACGAGCGGATTGTGATAGGCGAGGACTTCATTGAACTCGCCGTGCGCGACATCAGGGAAGGGCGCGGCACATGGATTGTTCACACCCCGCCCGGAAAAAGCGGCCAGCAGACCATCAAAGAAGGTGCCCGCGAAGGGGGTATGCGGGTGGATTCAGTGCGCCTGCCGGGCAGGCGGCCTCTCCTCGTGATGCATGTGGCGCACCACAAGAAGACCGGTCGTGGCGCAAGCAAACGGCGGTCAGCCGTCTCACCCGCCGAGTAGGCGGGACGCGTTTTGTCCGACGATGTTGGACTGCACGAGCGCGGCTAGGCCGCCCTGAAGCAGCACGTTGTTGCGGGTCTGTTCGATAGTCTGCCGCGCGATGTCGATATCGCGGATGCGCGACGCGGCTTCTTCCGCGTTGAGGGCCTGCTCTTCGCGCACTTCGATGGCGCTCGTGAACCGGTTGGCTTGTGCGCCCAAGTTGGCGCGGTTTTCGCTGATCCGGCCCAGTGCGGTGTCGATCGCGCCCAACGCATTCTGCGCCCCGGCCTGGGTGGTCAAATCAAGCCCGCTGAGGCCCAGCGATGCCACCGTGGATTCCTGGACGGCTATTTGCAGGTTGCCCTCCGTGCCAAGGTCGATTGCCGTAGCGGCGCCGTTCAAGAGCTGCTGGCCGTTGAACTCGGTGTTCTCCGCCGTCTCGCCGACTTGCTCGAGCAACTGCTGCGCTTCCTGGTTCAACGCCGCACGCTGATCATCTGTCAGCGTGCCGTTCGCGGCCTGAACGGCCAACTCGCGGATACGCTGCACCGCATCGCCTTGCGCGCTGAGCCCGCCGTCTGCCGTCTCGACCGCGTTGACCCCGGTCTGTAGATTGGCCGCTTCCTGGTTGAACTGGGATACTTGAGCGCGGAAACGCTCGACGAGAGCCAAGCCCGCAGCATCGTCCGCAGCGCGGTTGATCCGCTGGCCTGTCGCCAAACGCTCGAATCCGCGCAAGAGCGCGCCTGTTGTCTGTTGAGTCTGGCGTTGAATGGACAACGCCGTATCGTTGGAGTTGATGCGCAAGCCCATATGCCATCGCTCCTGCCAAAAGGCATGTACAAGACACTGAATACCCTCTAAAAGATACCATAAAAAGGCGGTTTTTGCCAGAGAATCATCCAGAACGAAGACCGTCAAATCTCGAGAAGCGCCGGAATCCGCGGAATTCCGGTGGCTCTGGGCGGCGTTTCGATGGTGACTCTTATCTGGCGATTCCGGCGGGGATGGCGCTTGGCGTGCTCGCGTAACCCAAATGGATGAAACACCTTATTGAGGATGCGAAATGGCAGCCCCCGGCGTGCGGCTTGGCACATGTAGTTGGAGTACACGGGATTGGATTGGCAAGGTCTATTCCCCAGCCACAAAGGCCACCGACTACATCGCGGAATACGCGTGCCGTTACAGCACCGTCGAGATCGACGCCACCTTCTACGGGGTGCCACGACGCGCCACGATCGAGGGTTGGCGTGACCGCACACCCGAGACTTTTGTCTTTTCCGCCAAGGCCCCGCAGACCATCACGCACGATAAGTTCATGGTTGGGTGCGAGCGCGATATCTCGGAGTTCTTGACGGCAATGGAAATCCTCGGGCCCCGTCTGGGTCCCATCGTCTTGCAGTTTCCCTATTATGCTCGGAGCAAGAACGTGACCCAGGGGGAGTTTTTGAAGCGGTTAACACCTTTTCTCGGGACAGTTCCTCTCGCTGACCACATGTTCGTGGTAGAGGTCCGCAACAAGTCATGGCTCGACAAACGCCTCTTCGAGGTACTGCGGGAACGCGGCGTGGCGTTGGCCCTCATCGATCATCCGTGGATGCACACCCCGGCTCACATGATGAAACTGAAAGGGATTCTGACCGGACCCTTCGCCTACATCCGTTGGCTGGGCGACCGCTACGGAATCGAGAAGCTCACCAAGACGTGGGGAGAACATGTCATCGATCGGCAGGCGGACATCAAGTCGTGGGTGCCTGCCATCAAGCAGATCCTCGACAAGCAGATCCCCGTGTGGGGCTACTTCAACAGCCACTACTCCGGCTTCGCGCCGGGCGATGTGGACGTCCTGTCGGAGTTGCTGGGATTGACCGGAGCGGAAGCCTCATCCGTTGCAGGCGGCGCATCGCCGTAATCCGTTGCCACGCGCAGGCGCCACAGCAGCGCGCACGCGGGATACGCAAAGCGCGTCTTCATCTCGAGGCCGTAGCCACCGCCTTCTCCATAGGTTCCCTCACGCACCTTTGCGATGCGATTGGCGAAGCGCAGCGTCAGGATGTTCAGCCCTTCGTTGGTTATCTCCCCGGGCACGGAGATGGTCAGCTCGGAGCGAGCGCCTTTTTCGAGAACAGCCGCACCCAAGGCCTGACCGTTGAAGAGGAACTCGACCGGCTGGTCTTCCTGCATCTCGTTCGGCAGCGACATGCTGAGTCCGATCTTGTACGCATGCCCTTTCCGGCAGTAGATGAACAGCTCCGACTCGTTCTCCTCGGCGGGGTATGCGCCCTTCAGGATCGCCGCAAAACGGAAGCTCCCGCGCCATCCCTTGCCCAGGTAGGACCGCAACGGCATGCCTTGTACGTCCAGCTCCGCGTCGGGCGGCACGCCCATGGCCACATCGTACTGCGCAGGCGACACGTCATGTTTCGCGGCAAACCACAAACTCGCGGGATAGGTAAACGGATTGCCAAACGTGTCATGGAAGATCGTCACGGTGGAAGACCACACCTGCTGGAACGACAGGGGCCTCAAGAAGTCGCTCCAGCCTTCGCGAAACTGCACGACGAGAATTGAGTTGTAAACGCAGAAGACGATCGTGAACACCGCTGCCGGTACCGCGGGACGCTTCCGGCAGATGGACACGCACCACACGCCGAAGGCCGCTATCCCTGGGGCCATGAAGGGCAAGGCCTCCACGAAGCGCCGCATCCCGAAGGAACCGCCCCCCCACCAGCTTTCGATCGCGGCGTTGAAATACACGTAGCCCGCAAGCAGCAGCAGAAGACAGAAGGCATCGTACCGCGCGCGCCGCCACAAGATCGGCACGCCGAGGAATCCGGCCAGCATCACCGGATGCCACGGAAAGAGCCCGTGGTGGGCCGAGAACAGTACTGGCGAGATGGCCGGCGATGTCCACTGCATGGGGCTGCCCGGTGGCGTGCCCGCGCCGGTCCGCAGCCACCACGTGACCAGTTGCCAGGAGAACACGAGCAACGCGGAAGCCAGCGCAAGGATCGCCAATCCCCCGTACGCCGCTGGACGTCCCTTCGCGCGTATGCCGGCGGCGGCATCCAGCACCGGGAGAATCAGCAGCACAGCGTGCGTGGGGCGCACCAGCATCGCCAGGCCGATGGCTGCGCCGAGCGCGATCCAGCCCGGCAGAGTGCGCTGCTCGCGCCGGCGCATCCATAACCAGAAGACCAACGCGGCAGCGAAGAACGAACACGCGTGCGACATCCACGGCTGATCGGTCATGAACCAGATCAGCGGAGAGGCTACCCACAGCAGAACCGTAGCGAAGAACGAGGCCCGCTCGGAGAATCGCGCCCGCAGCGACGCGTGGATCATGAGCATGCCCAGCAACACGACGAAGTTGCTCCCGAACGCGCACGCCATGGCGTAGGGACTGGCGAGCCCGTCCGTGGGCACCGCGTAACCCATCCCGTTGAGGAGCAACAGGACCACGTGCGCCGCGAGATAGAACGGCAGCCACACCACCGCGGTGCCGATCGGCGCGACGTTGTACTCGGGCCGCTCGGGATGCGCAGTGGACATCAATTCCCACACGCCCGGAATTGCTTTCAGTTCGTTCTCAAAATTGATGTCGCGGTCAAAGACCCACGAGTGCAGCCACGCGTAGTACTGTGGCGAATCGTGGCCGGAAACCACGCCCCAGTGCGTATATCCACGCAGGCTGGTCACGAACACATTCAGCGTGATCAGAAACATGCACAGGAATACGAAACGCGCCCAGCGCGTGGCGCGGCTGGTGGAGCCGGGCGCCTTTCCTTTCAGGAGGGGCGCGTAGAAACTGGAGTTTCGCAGCCACGTGTACTGTACGGCGACAAAGGCCAGCAACACGCTGTGCACAAGCACAGCATTGACGCCGAGGAAGCCGCCCAACAGGGTCTCGTGCAGGGAGGCCGTCGTCACGGATGCGAAGAGCAGCACCGTGAAGATGGCCATGGCGGCGATCTGCAACTTCACAATGAGGGG
>JADLCA010000791.1 GCA_020847495.1 Candidatus Hydrogenedentota bacterium
CAAATCACCCGGACCTGGCCGTGCCGGCGGATGATCTTGCACTTCTCGCAAATCTTCTTGACGGAACTTCTGACCTTCATCGTTCACTCCAGGCGACGCCTGCCGGCTCGCATTCGTGGCCGGCTTCTTGCCCGCCGCTCAACTGACGCCCGCGCCCCGCGCGGCCCGTATCCCTTATTTGTACCGGTAGGTGATGCGTCCGCGCGTCAGGTCGTAGGGCGACATCTCCAGCTTCACGCGGTCTCCGGGAAGGATCCGGATGAAGTTCATCCGCATCTTTCCCGAGATGTGCGCCAACACGACATGCCCGTTCTTCAGCTCCACCCGGAACATGGCGTTCGGCAACGGCTCCATCACCGTGCCTTCTACTTCTATCGCTTCTTCTTTTTGCATACCCGTACTTCAACTCGCATCCGAGCGTCCCGGCGCGGGCTCAGGCCACGCGCTGTCCCCAAACCAATTTCGGGGTAGCCGACAGAATCTCGCCGCCGTGCTCGCGCACCACGACGCTGTGTTCGAAATGGGCGCTGGGCTTGCCATCGGCCGTCACTGCCGTCCACCCATCGCGCAAAATGCGCACATCATGGGTTCCGGCGTTCACCATCGGCTCGATCGCGAGCACCATCCCTTCCTTCAGCACAGGGCCCTTCTCGCCCGTCACGAAGTTCGGAATCTGGGGCTCTTCATGCATCCGGGTTCCAATGCCATGGCCCACAAAGCTCCGAACGACGGAAAAACCCGCCTCGGTACACGTCGACTCGACCGCGCGCGAAATCGCTTCCAGATGGTTGCCCACCCGGGCCGCCAGAATCGCGCGCGACAAGGCCAAATCCGTCGCGTCCATCAGGCGCTGCCGCGCCACGTCCACCGTTCCACACGGGACCGTCAGCGCCGCGTCGCCGTGATACCCGCGATGGTACACGCCCACGTCAATACTGACGATTTCGCCGGCCTTCAGCTTGCGCTTCCCGGGAATCCCGTGCACGATCACCTCGTCCACCGAGATGCATGTGCTCTTGGGATAATCGTGATATCCCAGGAACGAAGGCTGACCGCCCAGCGCCTGTATGAGGCGGAACGCCTCGGCGTCCAGCTCTTCCGTGGTAACGCCAGGCGCCACCATGTGGGCCAAGGTGACCAGCACCTCCGCCACAAACTGGTTGGCCTCCCGCAGGATGTCGATTTCCTTTTCGGACCGGCACGCCACCACGGTTTTCACGCCACTTCTACACCGCATACAATATCTTCAACTGTAGCGAACACAACCTCCGGCGAAACGTCTCCCCGGACGATGTGCAAGATGCCCCGCTCCTCGTAATACTCGTAGATGGGTCCGGCAGTCTTGTGGTAGATGAACAGACGCTGACGAATCGTGTCCTCGTTGTCATCGGGCCGCTGCACAAGCTGTCCTCCGCACCCATTGCGGTCGCATCGCATTCCCCCGCCTTTCGGCGGATTAAACTTCAAATTATAGATGGTACCACATTCGGCGCACGTTCTGCGCGCGCCCATGCGGGCTACCAACTCATCGTCCGGGACCCGAAGGTCTATCGCCGCGTCGATGCCGGGTCCCTGGGAGGCGGTCATCCTCTCCAGGGCTTGCGTCTGCTCAAGCGAACGCGGGAACCCGTCCAAAACATATCCATCGCGGCAATCCGGGCGTCCCAACCGTTCTTCCACGATGGCGATCGTCAGTTCGTCGGGAACCAAGGCCCCGCTCTTCATATACGGGTCTATCTGCCTCGCGAATTCAGTGCCTTCGCTCAGGTGGGCCCGAAAGATGTCTCCGGTCGAGATGTGGGGTATGCCCCGTTTCTCGGCCAGCTTCCGGGCCTGCGTACCCTTACCCGCACCGGGCGCTCCTAGTATGACAATCCGTAGTCCCACGACTGGTTATTACCTTCGCTCGGCTCGTGTGCGGTCAGGATCAAACTGCTTCGCTCTATCTCCTCGCAGTGGGCGTTGCGGCGCACTGCTTGTTTCTTTCTTCTCGTCCTGCCGCGGTGAAAGCCGCCTTCCGGGCGATCCCCGCGGCTTGGCGCGTACTCTGCTACTGGCGCCGCGAACGCAGGCGGCGTCCCTTCATGAATCCGTCGTAGTTGCGCATGGTCAGGTGCGTGTTGATCTGCTGCACCGTGTCCAACGCCACGCCCACCAGGATCAGGAGGCTCGTCCCCCCGAAGAAGTGGGCGATCTGCCACGACTGCACGTTCATCATCGTCTGGACAACGTGCGGCAACAAGGCCACACCCGCCAGGAACAGGCTGCCAACGAGCGTGATGCGCGTCATCACACGGTTCAGGTATTCCGCCGTGGCTTTCCCGGGACGGACTCCCATGACCACGCCGCCGTACTTCTTCATATTGTCGGCCATCTCGATCGGGTTGAACGTTATGGCCGTATAGAAGAAGCAGAAGAAAATGATCAGGCCGCCGTACACGATACTGTACCCCAGGCCGCCGTAGTGAAAATGCGCACTGAAGAAAGTGATGATTGGATCCAGGAACGGCGTCTTCAGCGCTCCCGCCACCATGCTCGGAAGCATCAGGATGGAGCTTGCGAAGATGATGGGAATCACGCCCGCCTGGTTGACGCGCAAGGGCAGGTAGTTCCTGCCGCCCGCGGTCATCTTGCGTCCCTTGACCTGGCGCGGATACTGGACCGGCACGCGGCGCTGCCCCGTGGTGACCAGGATGACGCCCGCGACCACAACGACCATGAGCGCAAACAGCGTCAATACCTTGAAGATGTCCAACTCGCCCGCGCGGAGCAGGTCGAGCATGGTCCACAGGGCATTAGGCATTTGGGCCACGATGCTCGTGAAGATGATCAGCGACATGCCGTTTCCGACTCCGTGCTCGCTGATCTGCTCGCCCTGCCACATGATGAAGGCCGTGCCTGTCGTAAAGGTAATGATGCAGGTCAAGTAGAAAAAGACGCCGGTATTGATCAGGATTGGGTTCTCGGGAGTGTTGACGCCCTTCAGCCACACCGCCACGCCGATGGACTGGATGATGCACAGCGCGATGGTGGAATACCGGGTGTACTCCGTGATCTTCTTCTGGCCTTCCGCGCCTTCCTTCTGGAGTTTCTCCAGGGCCGGCACGACCGACACGAGCAGTTGAATGATGATGGAAGCACTGATATACGGCATGATGCCGAGCGCGAAGATCGTCGCGCTTTCAAAGGCGCCGCCCGTGAACATGTCGTAGAAGCCCAGGATCCCGCCCTGCATTTCCTGCATCATTTTGGACAGGGCGTTGCCGTCGATCCCCGGCGTCGGCACGTGCGCGCCCAGACGGTAGATCGCCAGCATCACCAGCGTGAAGAAAATCCGCTGCTTGAGTTCCGGGATTCGAAACGCGTTCCGAAATGCTTCCAACGGCTGCGACACGAACTAGTCCTCCCGGCTGGCCGGTTTCGACTTCTTTTCGGAGGCTTTCTTGGCGGGCGCCTTCTTTGCGGGGGCCTCCTTCGCGACGGCCTCCTTCACGGGCGCCGGGGCCTTTTTCGCAGGTTTCTTCTTCTCGCTCTCCAACAGCACGACGGTACCGCCAGCCGCCTCGATCTTGGCGCGGGCGCCCGCACTGATGGCCGCTGTCTTCACGGTGAGGCGCTTCGTCAGCTCGCCACGCCCGAGAATCTTCACGCCGCCTTTCTCCGGGTCGGCCAACCCGGCCTTCACCAGAGTTTCCGGGCTCACCTCGTCTCCCGAATTGAACGCCTGCTCAAGATTGTCCAAATTCACGATGGAACTGGGGAAACGCGATTGATGGAAGAATCCGCGCTTGGGAAGCCGCCGGTTCAAAGGCGTCTGGCCGCCTTCAAACGTGGCCCGCCGCGAATTCCCCGCGCGGGATTTCTGCCCCTTGTGGCCGCGGCCTGCGGTCTTTCCGCTGCCGGAACCCGGGCCCCTGCCCACGCGCTTGCGCGGCTTGCGCGCACCCGGCGCGCTCTTGAGATTGCTCAGTTCCATGTTGTCCATTCCTTACTGTGCTGGCGCCTGGACCTTCCGGCCCGTGGCAACCCGCTATAGTACTGCCGATACTTCGAGATTGCGCATCGAGGCAATCTCTTCGGCTGTCTTGAGCTGTTGCAACCCGTCGATCGTGGCCCACACCACATTGGTGGCGTTGTTGGACCCGAGCGACTTGGTCAGAATGTTGTGGGACCCGGCGGCCTCCGCCACGGCGCGCACAGGGCCTCCCGCGACCACGCCTGTTCCCAGCGAGGCGGGCTTCAACAACACGCGCGCGGAACCCGACCGGCCCACGACCTCGTGCGGAATCGTCGTGCTCACAATCGGCACTTCGACCATGTTCCGCTTTGCGCGGTCAATCGCCTTGCGGATCGCGTCCGGCACTTCGCGGGCCTTGCCCATGGCCGCGCCTACGCGGCCCTTGCCGTCGCCCACGACCACGATGGCGCTGAATCGAAAGTTCCGGCCGCCCTTCACTACCTTGGCTACGCGGTAGATCTTGACCACGGACTCGATGAAATTCGATTCCGGCTGCTCGGACCGTTGGCGCTTCTCGCCGCGGCCTTCCCGTTTCCCTTGCGCTGTACTCAACCTCGATCTCCCGGCGGCGCGTTCCAGTGTGCCGCGCCAGCCTCTATAAGATTCCCAACCCGGCTATACCTGCCGGCCGTTCACATGTCCTAAAAGTCGAGTCCCGCCTCGCGCGCCGCATCGGCCAAGGCCTTGATCCGGCCGTGGTACAGGCGCCCGTTGCGGTCGAAGCAAACCTGGTTGACGGACGCCGCCTTCGCGCTTTCGGCAATCGCCTTGCCCACGCTCTTGGCCGCATCGATGTTGCCGCCCGTGATCTTCAACGAGACGGACGAAGCCGACGCCAAGGTCCGGCCCGACGTGTCGTCCACGACCTGGGCGTAAATGTGCTTCACGGTGGACTTCACCGTCAGCCTCGGGCGCTCCGCAGTCCCCGAGACGCTCTTGCGCACGCGTTTCTTCCGGCGTGCCAGTTGGTCCACTTTGATCTGCCGTGTGTTCATCGCTCTCTTACTCCCTGGGCGCCCTACTTGGAGCCGGCCTTACCGACCTTGCGCCGGACCTTTTCGTTGTCGTACCGGATGCCCTTGCCTTTGTACGGTTCGGGCTTGCGCCATGCCCGCACATCGGCCGCAACCTGGCCGACCAATTCCTTGTCGATTCCTTCGATCCGGATGGTCTGGGTGCCTTCCACCGTGAACTTGATGCCCGCCGGAGGCGCCACCATCACCGGGTGGCTGTATCCCAGCGACAACGACAGGTCCGTTCCCTGCATCGTCGCGCGGTACCCCACGCCCTGGATGTTCAGCACGCGCGTATACCCCGCCGTCACACCCGTCACCATGTTCTGGATGAGGGCGCGGGTCAGCCCGTGAAGGGCGCGGATCGCCGGCTCATTCGACGGACGCGTCACGGTGACGCCCGCATCCTCGACGGCAATATGGACGCCGGGATTGAACGTACGCTCCAGGGTTCCCTTGGGGCCTGTCACTTTCAGATGCGATCCCTTGAGTTCACACTTCACCCCGCTGGGGACCGCCACCGGAAGTTTCCCTACTCTTGACACGGTCTACGTTCCTTTCGTCGCTGGCGATGCTTACCAGATTTCACAGAGCACTTCGCCGCCAACCTTGCTGGCGCGCGCCTGCTTGCCCGTCATCACC
>JADLCA010000792.1 GCA_020847495.1 Candidatus Hydrogenedentota bacterium
GAAAGTAGCCCAGGGTTTCAACCCTGGGACAGCCGGTCCTCCCCTCTCCGGCCAGTCCCGGAGGGACGGCAGAGCCAACCTTGTGCCTTATACCCCTCCAATTCTGGATGTCCCGCATTACACAACTGGGTACGTGTAGATTTCCCGCGAGCACCCGGTTTCTGTCGTCCCTATGGGACTAATTGAGTGGGGTACCTTCCAACCCAGGGTTGAAACCCTGGGCTACTTTCGGCCGTCCCTCCGGGACTTGCAGGCGATTCTTCGTGCGGTCAATGTGCACTAAGTGGTCCCGGCAATTAAACGTGAACCTATGAACGGGATGCAGGAGTCGTTCTTATCTCGTGCCCGATTCCGCGCGCGCTCGTGCTGAATTGACCCACTACGCCTTGAGCGGCGCAGTCATTTCTGCTCAATCCAGGAACCAAGTGACGAATCCGCCGGGGTCGTACCGGACATATGCTGCCAAGACGAGGGTGCTCACGAGGTTCAGAAAGAGGACAATGAAGAACCACAACACCGATCGGCGCTGGGCACTCCAAGGTGAACGGAACAGCGGCCAGGCCGCAAGAACTACGGAAACAACAACTGCGAGCGGTACGAGCCAGGCTGCTGAAGCTACGCTGGTCACATGACCGTCCCAGTGCAATGAACCTGGGTCAGGACGTATGTACTGGGGCCAATCTCCGAGCGAAACGCGCACGCGAAGAACTAAGCTGAAGAACACAGACATCGCGAACAGGGGGTAGACTGCCAGAATCACGGCGACGGCGCGTTTCAGCCAGTCTTTCGACAAGCGCATTATTCGAAAGCCTCCTTCCCCGGCCGACATACGGAGCACCATGCGCACGCAAAGTATACAAGACGCCGGAACCGCAATCCTATTCTGCGAATGGGTGATCGTGCCGGTGTCAGCACGGAGTTCGCGGATGGTGGTCCCTTTCCCGCTGTGCCCGTGTGCAACGCCCTGGGCCTGTTTGATATACTCTTGCCTTTCTTCTCCCCCGTGATAGAACACGTGCGCCTTGCAGGTTCAGGGCGCTTTCCAGGAGTGACTGATGAGCGTTTCGAATACCGAATTGCCGAAGAATTATGCGCCGGAAACCCTCGAGGAAGCGTGGCGTGCGGAGTGGGAGAAGAAAGACATCTACGCGTGGGACCCGACCAAGACGCGCGAGGAAACGTTTGTTGTGGACACGCCGCCGCCGACGGTTAGCGGCTCGCTTCACGTGGGGCATCTGTTCAGCTATTCGCATCAGGACTTCATCGTCCGCTTTCAGCGTATGCGCGGGAAGAACGTCTTCTTCCCCATTGGGTGGGATGACAACGGCCTGCCCACGGAACGGCGCGTGCAGAATCTGTACAACGTGAAGTGCGAGCCGCACCTGCATTACGACCCGAACTTCAAGGGCGAGCGGGGCCGCAAGGGCGATCACACGCCGATCAGCCGCCGCAACTTCATCGAGCTGTGCCAGGAGGTCACCCGGCAAGACGAGGAAGCCTTTCGCCATCTGTGGAGCCGGCTCGGGCTCTCGTATGATTGGGACCAAGAGTACGCGACCATCGATGAGCACTGCCGGCGCATCTCGCAACTCAGCTTTCTTGAGCTTCTCGCGAAGGGGGAGATTCACCAAGCGGAACGCCCTGTCATGTGGGACGTGGATTTCCGCACCGCGATCGCGCAAGCCGAAGTCGAAGACCGCGAGCGCCCGGCCGCGTTTCATTATTTGAGGTTCGGCGTCGATGGCAGCAATGAGCACATCGTGATCGCGACAACGCGTCCGGAGTTGCTGGCCGCGTGCGTGGCGGTACTCGTCCATCCCGATGATGCGCGGTACAAGCACCTCGTGGGCCAGCGCGCCGTCACGCCGCTATTCAAGGCGCCGGTTCCGATCATGGCGGACCCGAAGGCCGACCCTGAGAAGGGTACGGGCATCGTTATGGTGTGCACCTTCGGCGACCAGTCGGACGTGGAATTGGTGCGTCAATACAGCCTGCCCACGCGTCAGATTCTCGACAGAGACGGTCACCTGATGCCTGTGCGGTTTGGCGCGCCAAACACGGGGCACGCATTCGAGAGTATCGAGCCCGAGGCCGCAAACGAGGCGTACGTTCAGATTCAGGGGCTGTATGCCAAGCAGGCGCAGAAGCGCATCATGGAAATCGCGCATGCGACCGATGGCGTGATCGACCGGCCGAGCCAGGACATCACGCACGCGGTGAAGTTCTTCGAGAAGGGCGACCGGCCCTTGGAACTGATCCCTACGCGGCAATGGTTCTCGCGTATCCTCGATCACAAGGAAGGGCTCATCGCGCAGGGACGCAAGATTCAGTGGCATCCCAAGCACATGGGCATCCGCTACGAGCACTGGGTGGAGGGGCTCAACCAGGACTGGTGCCTCAGCCGCCAGCGCTTCTTCGGCGTGCCCATACCCGTGTGGTACAAGATCGACGACGCGGGCAGGGTGCTCTACGACCAGCGACTCGTGCCACCCAAGGATGCGTTGCCCATCGATCCGCTAGACGACGTCCCCGAAGGATACACACAAGAGCAGCGCGATCAACCCTGCGGGTTCACGGGCGACCCGGATGTGCTTGACACGTGGGCGACGAGTTCGCTGACGCCGCAGATTGCCACGCGGTGGCTGTTGGATGGCGAGCGCCACTCGAAACTGTTTCCGATGGACGTGCGGCCGCAGAGTCACGAGATCATCCGCACGTGGGCCTTCTACACTATCGTCAAGGCGTACCTGCACGAGAATGAAATCCCATGGCGCAATGTCGTCATCAGCGGCTGGATCCTGGACCCCGACCGCAAGAAGATGTCCAAGAGCCAGGGCAACGTCGTCACGCCTGAACCCTTGATCGATCAGTTCGGCGCGGACGCCGTGCGGTACTGGGCTGCTCGCGCGCGCCTCGGCGTAGACACCGCGTACGACGAGCAGGTATTCAAGGTCGGCAAGCGGCTGTGCACGAAGCTGTTCAATGCGAGCAAATTCGCGATTGGCCGCTTCGAGGGCATCGACACCGCGCTGCTCGGACCTGAGAAGATCGTCACCGAGACCGACCGTGCGGTGATTCAGGAGCTGCGCCCGGTCATCACGCGCGCCACGGCCGCCTTTGAACAGTTCGACTACGCACAGGCCTTGTCCCTGATCGAGGATTTCTTCTGGCGGGTGTTCTGCGATAACTTCCTGGAACTGGCAAAGCCGCGCACCTACGATGAGACGCTGACAGAGGGGCGCCTGTCCGCCGCAGCGGCGTTGCGGCTCGTGCACCGCGCCATCGTGCGGATGCTCGCGCCGTTCCTGCCGTATCTGGCCGAGGAAGTCTGGCACTGGTGCTACAGCGAGGACGCGGGGGTGCACGAGTCGGTGCATCGCAGTCCCTGGCCCACGCTGGAGGAATTCGCATCGATTCCGCAACCCGCCGTGGCGGAGACTTTCGATGCGACGGTCGCTGTGGTGGAAGCCGTGCGGAAAGCGAAGGCCGAATCCAATCTCAGCATGAAGGCGCCGGTACAGCGCGTCTCGGTTGCCGCGCGGGCCGAGGTGATGGGTGCGGTCGAGCAGACACGCGACGACGTGATGCGCATGCTGCATATTGAAGCAATGGACGTGACCGAAGGAACTCCTGAAACTGGGCCGGTAACGGTGACCGTTTCGTTGTAAGCAACTCTGCGCATTAACAAGGGGCACAGGCACGCCTACAGGGGCCTTTCCGGTCCTGCCGTCCTTGGTTTGCACGGAGACTTCCCGAGTTTCAGAAGAATGAGGAGTGGCAAATAAAGACACAGGCGGGGGCGCCTGTGCCACACGCGCTTGCCATGCCTTGGCTTGATCTTCTTTTCTTTGGGACTATGGATTGCCCGGAGTATTCAGGAGTTCCGAACAACTGAAGAAGTGGAGATAGACGTGTGGCATAGGCGCCCTCGCCTGTGTCCCATTGAGGTTCCAGTCTTTCTCCACGCGCCGCAGGCAAGCCTGCTCAGTCAAAGCAGCGGCAAGCCGCCGCACTCCATATCTGGCGCTTCCTTGGAACCACTTGCGTGAAATGCAGTATGCTCGTGCTTGGCCTGCGGGCTGGCTGCAAGATTGAGCGGAGTGTTTGCGACAAGGGAGGGATCCGTGGTGCGCGCATCCATGCCGGGTACCCTGTTTCGCGCGGCCGCCGTGGCGGCGCTTGCGTTCTGCGGAACGTCCCATGCTGGCGAGCCCGCGGTGGCGCGGGAGCCCGCGCCCGTCATGACGTACCACGGTGCGGACTGGCTGGAGCGTCCAGGGCGCGAACAGGAAGAGCGGCCCGATGAGGTAATCGCCGCGATGGGCCTCAAAGCAGGCGACGTGGCCGTGGACCTGGGGTGTGGCACGGGATACTTCGCGAGGCGCATGGCCAAGGTTGTCGGTCCCTCGGGAAAGGTATACGGGGTGGACATCCAGCCCGAGTTCCTGGAGATGATGAAAGACCTCTGTGCGAAGGAAGGCATCACAAATGTGGTACCCGTCCTGGGCAACGAGACGGACCCCAATTTGCCGAAGGGCGGAATCGACTGGATTCTGCTGGTGGACGTGTACCACGAGTTTCAGCAGCCCGAGCCCATGCTGGCCAAGATGCGCGAGAGTCTCAAGCCGAATGGCAAGATCGCCCTGGTGGAGTACCGGTTGCTCGGAGATGCGGCAAAGCACATCAAGGTGGAGCACCGGATGTCGGTAAAACAGGTCCTGGAGGAGTGGAATCCGGCGGGATTCGAGCTGGTGGACCTGCTGGAGTTTCTGCCCTCCCAGCATCTATTCATATTCCAGAAGGACCCGGATTGCGACGCGCAGAAATAGGCGGGCGCAATTCCGGTGTTTATAGCGGATTAGGGACAGACCCTGTGTTTCGCTGCCGAGATAGGAATCTCGGCGCGCAGAGCCTGCGCGAAAAATGGGGTCAGTCCCAGTCAACTGCTGAATCCAGGGTAACCTCAACACGAAGGAACTCTCCATGCGGTACCGTCCCCTGACCGTGATGCTCAGCCTGGCATTTTCCCTGGCCGCCCTGTTCACGCCGGCGCGGGCGGAGTACAAGCAGATCTACGAACCCGCCGCGGACGACCCGATGGCCGTCCAGATCTTCGAACTCGACAACGGCCTGACCGTCTACCTGACGGAGAATCACCAGACGCCGCGGTTCTATGCGGAGATTGCCGTGCGCGCGGGAAGCAAGAATGACCCCGCGGAGACGACGGGGCTGGCGCACTACCTGGAGCACCTGCTATTCAAGGGCACGGAACGCATAGGCACTCTGGACTTCGCGAAGGAGAGGCCGCATTTGGACCGCATCACGGACCTGTACGAGGAGCATTTCCGTGAGGAAGACCCGGAAAAGCGCAAGGCCATCTACGCGGAGATCAACAAGGAATCGCAGCAAGCCGCGCAGTACGCCATCCCCAACGAGTTCGACCGGCTTTACCGTTCGATGGGCGCGCAGGGGCTGAACGCCCACACGTGGCTCGAAGAAACGGTCTACAAAGTGGACCTGCCATCCAATCGATTGGAGCAATGGGCGGCAATCGAGGCGGAACGCTTTGTCGATCCCGTATTCCGGCTCTTCCAGCCAGAACTCGAGATTGTCTATGAAGAGAAGAACCGCTCGATGGACAACAAGAACCGCATCATCACCGAGGCGGTGGACAAACTCCTCTACAAACACCATCCCTATGGGCAGCAGACCACGCTGGGCGAGGTCGAGCACCTGAAGAAACCGTCTCTGGCGAATATCTACAAGTTCTATCACACGTACTACGTGCCGAATAACATGGCCATCTTCATCTCCGGCGACATTTCGATAGACGAGACGATGCGGCTCATCGACACGCACTTCTCCTCCTGGGAGAAGAAGCCTCTGCCGAAGAAAAAGACTTGGAAGGAGAAGCCGCTGAAAGGGGCCGAACGGGTCACGGTGCAGTACGAGGGAGAGGAGTACGTGCTGCTTGCGTTTCGCACCGCGCCCCGGAGCCATAAGGACGCCGAGGCACTCAAAGTGTTCGATATGGTTCTGTCGAACAGTGTGGCGGGCCTCATTGACCTGAACCTGAACCAGGCACAGAAAGTGCGTTCGGCGGGCTCGTATCCGCAGTTGAACAACGACTATGGCTCTCAGTTCTTCTGGGGAATCCCGAAGGATGGCCAGACACTGGAAGAGGTGGAGAAGTTGCTCTTGGAGCAAGTGGACCTGGTGAAGGAGGGGAAATTTGAGGATTGGATCATCCCGGCGATCATCACAGACTTCAAGAAGACGCTCAAGGCAGGTCTGGAATCCGATGAAGCGCGCGTGAGTTTCATGCGCGAGGCCTACTTGGGTTATGAGGACTGGGATGAAGCCCACCGGGAGATCGAACGGCTGGAACAGCTCACCAAGAAGGACATCGTCCGCGTGGCCAACAAGTACTTCGGTAGTGGCTACGTCGCGGGGTACCGAAAGGACGCCCAGCACGAGGTGCCGTCTATCGAAAAGCCGGCGATTGATGCAATTTCCATCGACCCGACCCGTCAGTCCGAGTTCGCAAAGAAGATCCTTGCCATGCCGGTGAAACCCATCGAACCGGTCTTCGTCGATCCCGCCAAGGATTATCTCATCGAAGTCGATCCCAACGGCATCCGTTACTACCACGTGACAAACCCGGTCAACGACTTGTTCGCTTTGACGTTCACCGTGGAGGTGGGCTCGATCGAGGACAATCGTATCGGCGCGGCGACTCAGCTCCTGGACAAGTCGGGCACCTCGAAGTTTTCAGCGGAAGACTTGAAGAAAGAGTGGTACAAGCTCGGGACAAGCTTCGGCATAGGGGCGGGCGAAAACGAGACCAATATCACGATAGCCGGCCTGGATGAGAATTTTGAAGCGTCGGTGGCCCTTCTCATGGACCTGCTGAACAACCCGAGCGCCACCCAGGAAACCATGGATGAACTGATCCAGATCATCCTCGTCAACCGGGAGGACGCGAAGAAAGACGCCAACTCCATCCATGCGGCGCTGGTCGAATTCAACCGCTACGGCGAAGATTCCGCCTACCGCCGGATGCTTCCAA
>JADLCA010000793.1 GCA_020847495.1 Candidatus Hydrogenedentota bacterium
CGTCAATGAACGGCTCCAGCGCGTTGTAGTCGTAAGGCAGAGGGGGCAGCTTGTGTTCCGTGACGGCGCCCGCGGTCGCCACAGCTGCCGCGGCCTGTGCGGGCACCGCGAGGGGCGCGGCGATCACCGTGCCGGCCGCCGCGACGGCACTCGCCGTCTTCAAGAAATCTCTACGCGTGTTCTCCATGATCATCTCCTTGCTTGCAGTAAGACAGGTACTTGGTTGTTGACTCGTGCCTTGGCCGCCTGGGCAAGCGCCGAATCGGCATGTGTCGCCCGCAAGCGACAAAGCGCAAGCGGGTCGCGTTGCCAAGTCTGATTGCCTTGCACAGGGCCCGCGAAGCGGGCTGACGCGTTGTCCCACCGGGGAAGCCCCCGGCTCAAAGGGTGAAACACCCGAAAGGGCAAGGATATTCGCCACTCCTTGGGGGGAGATGCGCGCTGTCTACAAGCTTTGCGGCATTCTTCAACAGGAGAAAGGCACAGCTACGCCGTGGCGTGGAAGTGCCACGCGCTCTAACCCGGATTACTCACACGCACCGCTGCTCGATCAATCCCAGTTGAATCAGCTGTTTCCATGACCTTGGCACGTCCACTTTGCTTACACGTTGTGCGTGTGAGAAATCCTCTCGAGTGAGCCTGTGGGCCATTGCCAGAGCATATCTCATCGCCCGCTATGCGGGGGGCACTGAGATATGCGGACTAACGGGTTGGGGACAGCCCCCGTGTTTCGCGCCCGAGGTAAGAGTCTCGGTGGCCGAGATAGGAATCCTGGCGCGCAAAGCCTACGCGGAAGATTGGTCAGTCCCAGCCAACTGCCGTTCTTGGGTTAGCGGGTCGAATGGTCCCGGAGAGTCCCCGGAAAGCACATAGGCGGATGTCGCCGGTGCTGGCGAGTCCGAAAGAACACCTGGGCTCCGCAGAGCCAAGGCCCAAGCGTGCAGGCGAGACTCTCTGCCACAGGCTGGTGGCGTGCCATGTCCGCGGGCGCTGAGCTTCCCTCAGGGGGTCGCAGGGGCGGCTTGGGGAACTTCGGCCACGGTCACGGGCTTGGGCTGCTTCTTGCCGCTGTTGACCAAGTGATCGAGATAGTCGCCAAGCGCTGTAATCTCCGCGTTTGTGCCCACAAGCGGCGGCATATACGCGCGGTACGGGCTATCGTCCTTGTATTCGTGGAGCATCTGCAACACGTTGCCGATGGCTTCCCGGTCCCGGTCCTGCAACAGCCGCTTCAGCGAACGGTAACCGTCGGTCGTGTGGCACGCCATGCACTGCCCGCGTGTGATCAGTTCGCCTCGCTTCAGTTGAATCTCACGGTCGGCGTCCGGCAGTTGGGCGGCGAAAACGGGCTTGCCCTCCGGTGTCTTCTGGGCATCGATGCGCGCCCAGGCGGCCCGGTCCTCCTCCGTCGCCCAGACGGAATGCGTGAGGTAGCCCTCCTTGTTGAAGCGCGCCACATCGGTGTTCTTGCGTACGCCGTTGGAATACATGTGCTGGCCAACCACGTAGGGTTTGCGGAGCATTTCGCGCGCCTGCTCTGTCGAAGCGGTAGCCGCCAAGGCCAGGAACAACACCGCGAGCGCGTGGCCGAATGTGAAGTCGCGCGGATTGCGGAACGCCAGGAAGTACACGATGATGGCGATGGTCGCGGAGGACATGATGGTGACAAGGGTTGCGCGCGTCACCTGGGTGAACACGCCCTGTCCAATGGTTGCGATGCCTAGCTTGATCAGGCCGCGTTGCTCGAACGGCACCATGTGGAGGTACCAAAGGAAGAACACGGGCATCAGGATGAACGCAGGAACCAGCCACTTCGAGGACCAACGGATGATGGAGGTCTTCAGGGCGGGCTCATCGAATCCGTCGATACGGCTCGCCGTGACAAGGGCCCAGACACCGGCCAACGACACGCACACGAGCGTGCGCAGGCCGAGGCTTGGCCAGTACGTTGGATTGAAGAAAGCCTGCCAGAACCGGCTGGCTTCGTTGCCGGTGCCCGCGACTGCGAGCCAGGCGTCGCCCGGAGTGAGCATGAAGGTGAGGATACCGTTGATAATGACGAGCGTCAGGAAGGAAAAAGCGGCATAGACCCAGCCGACCATGAGGTGCAGCTTATCCGGGATGCGCCCCCACGTGTAGTAATAGACGGCGGCGGTCGTGAGTTCAACCAGGAAGAAGGTCCACTCGATAGCCCATCCGAACACAAAGTTGTGGATCAGCGTGCTGGTGCCTTCAGGATTGGCAAGACCGATGGCGAACCAGATGCCCACGCCCGTGGCTGCGCCAAACACACCGGTAAGGATGAGGAAGAAACGCGCGTGACCGCGCAGCACCTTCATCCAGTCGTCGCGGCCCTCCAGGAGGGCCTTGCGTTCGGCCATGGGCAGGTACAGCCCGCCTCCAACCGCGAAATGGCTGATGAGGATGTGGATGATGGCGATCCCGCCAATGACCCATCCACTTCCGATTACGGGAACGACCCAGAATGGGTAATTCATCGCGATGCTCCTATACCTCGGCGTAGCCCCAGATGGTCAGAACGATCAGACCAATCAGGGCCGCAAAACCAAACCATGTGGCGTTACGCGCGCGCATGGCCAATCGGTTGTCTTTGTCATAGAGAGGAATCAAGGTCCACAGGATTCCACCCACGGTGAACAACAGGATGCCCGCGATTTCACCTGTCACGCCGGGGAACCAGCGTCCGAACACCTTGAGCACCTGGAATTGGCTCATGAAATACCATTCGGGATGGATGCCTTCCGGCGCGGGCGCCGCGGGGTCGGCCTGCACGCCCAACTGCCAGGGATACAAAGAAGCCAGGATGGCCAGCACATTCAGCGTCATCAACCACATGGCCAGGTCCTTGGCAAAGAAATTGGGAAAGAAGGGGATTGTACGGCGTTCCGATTCCGGCTTGGCCTCTTCGCCCGGTGGCACGGCGTTTCCGTGCCGTTGCACGAGCCACAGATGGAAGGCCAGCGTGCCGATAAACAACAGCGGCAGGACCACGACGTGCAGCGCGAAAAAGCGCTGAATCGTTACGGCGGTGACATTGTCGCCCCCCTGGACGAGCGTTACGATCACCGCACCGACGCCGGGGATGCTGGCGGGTATTTCAAGACCCACCTTGGTGGCGAAATACGCGAGTTCGTCCATCGGCAGAAGGTAGCCGCTGAAACCGAACACCATGGTCATCCCAAGCAGCGCCAGGCCGCTCCACCACCCGAACTCGCGCGGCTTGCGGTAGGCCTTCATGAAAAACACGGAGAACATGTGCACGAAGGCCGCGAGAACCATGAGGTTTGCTGACCAGGAGTGTGCGGAGCGAACCAGCCAGCCGAACTCGATGTCGTAGGTAATCTGGCGGACGGAGTAGTAGGCTTCGGCACCCGGCCGGTAGTACACGAGCAAGAGGACGCCGCTGACCAACTGCACGAGGAACAGGAACAGGGTGATCCCGCCCCAGTAGTACCAGAACGAGTGCTGGTGTTGGGGAACATCCTTCTTGGAGGCAAACTCGATGATCTCGTCCAGCCCCAGACGTTCGTCGACCCATTCGTACATGCGCGA
>JADLCA010000794.1 GCA_020847495.1 Candidatus Hydrogenedentota bacterium
CAAGTCCCACGCCAGAGCGACGGGCAGCCCGCTGAAGAGCGAGCCAGAGGGGGTGTCGTCGTTTCGGATTTCAGGCCATATGCTGAGACAACCGCGTGTGTGTAAGTCGCACCGAGTGGACACGCAAGAGATTCACTTAGGAAGGCACGAAGCATGGAAGTGTTCAAGTCTAGCGACGAGATTTTACGTGATCTAGCCCGCGCCGCTTCCGACCGCCCATTCCGCTACATCGGCGTTGACGGTTATGACGGGGCAGGTAAGACGAGACTGGCTCGAATGATCGCAAATCGTATTGGCGCGACTGTGGTTTCCTTGGATGAATATGTCGAAGAAGGCAGGGGAGGCTATGTTCCTTACCTCCGCATCGCTGACATAAAAGCAACAATGGACGGCGAAACACGGCCCGTAGTGCTGGAGGGGGTCTGCTTACTAGCAGCCGCAGAGCGAATCGGCATAGGGATTGACGCCTTGGTCTACGTGAAGAGAATGAGCACGAGCGGAATGTGGACGGACGAAAGCGAATGCAGCCCCTGGGAACCCGTCGAGGCATATATTCAACAGATGAAAAAGAACATTCGATTCTTTGCAGAGCTTGACGAAGAGATAGTCCGTTACCACGCGACGTACAAACCAATGGACCGTGCGCAGTATGTGCTCGAACGAACGGGGTTTTGAGGTGCGTCTTGCGGTGTACGTGCACAAGCGAACCAATGTCCTATCAGAAGGCTTCGGACCGTGTTCAAGTACCTTAATGCGCCGAAACGGGCCTCCCACCACACTTCCGAGGCAGGAGGCCCTACTGGTTAGGCTGTGAGTGCCGACTAAACGGCGCCGATGGGCACGGGGGCAGGCGGCGTCGTGTGCCAGAAGTCCAAGTCGTACTTGAGTTGCTCGAACCAAGACAACTGCCAGTTAGTGTGCCGCGTGTACGGCCCCTGGTAAATCTTGTAGATGTAGACTTTGCGGCACTTATCGCACTGAATGACGACGCAGATGTTTTCGTCAGGAGGGAAGGCTGTCAATTGGTACTGGGCGAGAATCACTGGACACCTGTCTTTGCACCCGTCAGGGCAGTAGAATGTGAGTTCATGCCCGCGTTCGACGACCAAACCGGGGCAATGGCCATCCGGATTCTTGGCATTGCGCATGGTCAGATAGCTATACGGTTTGCGCCCGTAGCACTCCGCATCAAGTGTGTATGCGCAGCGCCTCCCGCACTTGGGGCACTCTAGGGCAATATAGAATACGTGGAGTCCACTATCGAGTTTCTCATAGCCACCCTTTAGGATGCTGCAATTTTGGTCGCAGCCCGTCGGTCAACGGAATTTGAGGTACCAGTCTGACACCGTAGCAATTTCAGGCGTTAAGCCATGGTCGGTCTCGACTTCGAGGTCGCCGAATCGTCCCGTGAAGTTGTGCCAAGAGCTGGGCTGCGATGGATCAGCGCCATGTCGGTGGCGTTCGCAGTCTCTGCGCTGACACTCCTTCACTTCGTCGAAGTAGCCATGCATTTTCGCCTTGTCCCTAAGCAATTGCACGATGAGGTCGTCGATGTATTGGTCCCCCTCGCCGGGTGTGGCGATCTCGGGAGATAGGAGTGTGTTTCCATTTGAATCGGAGCTAAAGTTCTTGAGCACCAACCTTGCGGAGGGGCAATCTGTAATGCTTCCAACCGGTCGTGTCATCAATCTAATTTGTGCCATTTGGCACCTCCTTAATCCTGGTGGGCGTTTTCAGCCAAACGCTTGACCACCGTCTTTTCACCTTCGACCACAGACCATCCCATGGTCGCGTGGCCACGAAAAACTACCAAACTTCTTTCACCTCCTTTCACTTCGTTTTGGCATCTAATGGCTGGAATTTCACATCAACAACTTTGGACTCGCCTCGCATCTCCTCTGCAAGCCTTTTAATGTGATCGATGCTTGTATGAACCGTCGCAACGGTTGCCTCCGAGCGCGTCAGCTTGGGGTAGCCAGCCCGGTCTAGCACTTCGGTAGCAGCTTTGAAGCGAAGGTGGTCCTGAGCGCGGCCTCCCATGTCACCGTCCAGCGCTTCGGTGAGCACCCCGATTGCCTTTGGGCTGAGAGAGCGAAGCTGTTGTCCTACGTTCACGGTGCTTGCGTCTCTTTGGGCTTCGAGTTCTCTCATGTATTCCCGCGTGACAGGCGAGGAAATCGTGTAGCTAACCATTTCTCGCGTCACGCCAAGTGCCTTAGCTATTGAGCTCACCGCTTCGCCAAGCACAGAGCGCCGGGCAATCTCACGGTGCACAGGGTTGAGCTGCTGTAGTTCGTATTTCTTTCGTCCAGGTGGTTTTGGCACGGCTCAGTACTCCATATCGGGTCTACCTACCTGCTGTTGCCAGTCGGCAGGGTCGGTCACGGTGGGGTTAGAGTTCAGTACATACAGGTAAGGGTCACCTCGGCGGCCGGTGCCACATCTCAAGACGGTACCGTTATCAACCAAGGTGCGTAGTGTTTCTCGAAACAGCTCAGTCTTGCCTTTCACTGCCTTCTTAACGAAGTCCTCTGGCACGGGTTGCGACTGATCTTTGAGATAGGCAAGGATTCCACGTTCTAGTGGGTTGGAATCGCCCTCGCTGGCGTTGGTATCGATGCTGAACGCGCCGGTGTTACCGTCAAAAGTGAGGCGTGTAGGCTCCATGTCGTTTCCGTAACGCTGCTCCGTACTGACATAGCGTCCATCAGCGCGCCTTTCCATGAGGATGGTCGTATCGACAGTGCCATGGATGGCGGTACTACCGAGAACGGACTCGGCACCGCGATTCTCGCCCTTTCCCGCGTGATGGATGAGCTGGATATGCGAGCCAGATGCGCGAGCCAGGGTAAGGGTCGGTTCCAATGCTCGGGTAACAATGGAGTAGTCGTTGATGTCTTTGATTTTGGCAAACCGAATAAGGGTGTCTACGACCACGAGGGAAGGCTTCAATTCCCGAATAAGCGACGCCAGTTCATCGATGCCGTCCTGGGGTGCTGGGCCGCAATACACATGGATGGGGGTGTCGTCAGTCGCTCCAAGCGCGTTTAGGCGTTCTGCCAGCTTATTCGGGCTTTCCTCGAACGACAGCAACAAGACCGACCCCTGGCGAACCTCGCGCCCTAGGAACTCGCTACCTGTCGCAACACAGACTGCCAAGTGAAGGGCTAAAGTCGTCTTGCCGACTTTGGGCTTGGCCACCAACGCGCTGAGGCCCCCCATGATCAGAAGGTCGTCCACCAGCCACTCGGTTGGTTTTGAGGCTTGTGCGTAGAAATCGCCAAGTTTGAGGGGGCGCATCTTTGGCCCGGATTCTCGTCCCATTTCTTGTCCGCCCTTAGTAAGAAGGACGGGCGGACGAGAATCTTCTTGTGAACTTGCTGAATCGGGGGGTGTGGCCGGTTGGCTTTCTTGTCCGTCGTCCTCCTCCTTATAGGGGACGGGAATCTGGGACGAGAATACTCTGGGGTTGGCGGCGCCTGCGGCCATCCCCGAAGAGACGGTAGCGTGCACCTCGTCAGCAGGGAGTCCAGCTTCGCAGGCCGCTTCTACCAGCGATGTGTACACCGCTTCAAAGTCCAGGCCGCAAGATTTCGTGATTTGGCCGAGACCATAGGCCTCGGTATTTGTCACGCTGTTGCGGGACCCGTTTGGGGCCGAGGCGATCTTCTCGCAGGCGTTTTTCAGGGCCTTTTCGCCGTAGGCCAATGGGTCGGCGACCTTGATAATGCGCGGGGGGCTCTCCTCTTCCCCTGGCTCGCTCTTCAATTCATCGGCGTTTCCGTTTTCCGGGCGTCCGTCACCACCGAGTAAGGGCAGCAGGTGCTCCGGAAACGGCGCGAAGTCAACCTCGTCCGGCGAAAGACCCTCAGCCCAGTGGTAGACCTTTCCTGTGTCCGGATGGACGGAGCCAACGTAGACCACAACGCCGCCTTCTCCTCTCACATCGACATGTGGTGCAATTCTGCCCGTGCTGTTGCCGATGCGGACCTTCTCGGGGACGCGGAAATAGAAGTGGCGTCCGCCCCCTCCTGTAATGGCGGTGACGGTCTCGGGAAGGTCGAGGGCACCGATATCTGCGCCCTCGTCGCAATCCACAACGATGATTCCAGTGTCTGCACCGGTGGGCAATCCAATGGACCCCTGGGCCGCGTATTCCAGGTAGGCTTCTAGGTTGCGTTCAGTTGGCGGGGTCCGCCAGCCCTTTTTGATGGGCCTCTTTCCATCGACTCGAACGAATCGCCACCCCCGCTCAAAGCCTTTGCGCACCCACTCCAGCCGTAGCGCCAGCGCCACCTCTTGGAGCAGGTCCGCACTTGGCTCCACGAAAGTACTGCCTCCTGGATAAAAGTGCGTGCCCATGGGTCACCTGATTTGCCGCTTGTGTTCTGCGACCCATGTATCGAGATCCGCGAGGTCATATCGAACGGCCCGGCCAATCTTCACGTAGGGCGGTCCCGGCGTTCGTCCTTCACGGCGTCCCTCCATCCGGCCACGAGCCAGGAATGAGCGGGAGCACCCCAAGTAGCGGCATGCTTCGGTTTCAGAGATGAGCTTCGTATTCATGTGAATACCTCCATGTTTTTGCTCTTGCCCCTAATGCGCGGACATGTCCGTGTAAGGGACAAAGCCGGAGAGACACACCGGTTGTAAAGTGTTCGGTTGTAGGCAATTACAGATGTCGGACGACAAGAAGAAGCGGGAATTGTCGGTGGGTGCTTGTCCGTGCGGCCTTTTGGCTAGTCGGATTTCACGCGGAAATTGCAGATAAGATAGCCATCTTCAAGCCGGAAAGGTGAGGAATTGAGTCCGAAGTACTTGCGAAGGTCACTTGCGAGACGATCTTTACATTTGCGCAATGCTTCCCTCTGATTTCGTGCAGCCTTCTGCTTGTCCAATGGCACGCCCATCGTGCCCCTTTGGGACCACTTTTTCCGACCCCCGGCTTCGACCAATTCGACAAGAAGTAGCCAGGGCTTTGAAGGCTTTTCTCTGCCCATGCCCGCCTCTTTGAAATGAAGCGGATATGGGGAACTAGCGAAAGTGACATTAACATAGTGGCTGTCTTTATAACTGAGCCGCAACTCCTTCCAATGCCTCAGACCGACAAATGCACGGTTGACGGGCTGAGCCGGTGGGCACGCATCGTGAACCAGAGCAACCAACAGACCGGGAAGCTCGTAATCATGAGAGATAGCCCATTCGCAGAATTCAAACGGAGCGACTAGGCCGTCCTTAGTTGCCCGGAGTCTTCCATAGGCTATAGCGGCCAGAGCGCTTCTCATACGCTGTCTATACTCGGTGACGATACCCCCCACGTCCATGTGCTTCCCACTATGCAGCGCCTTCATGCCAGCCGGGCTGTAACGGAGCGAATAGCTCACCGCATCGTGTAGGCAGGACGTGTCCCGTTCTAGCCACTCCAAGACTTCATCGATTGTCGCCGCATCCGCAGCGAGTTCCTGTGAAACTCGCACCTCCATATGCTGCTCGTGTTCCTGCCAAGACGCCAGGATTTCCGGGTCTTCCAGCCAATTCCAGTTTGATGGTTCGCCACTTCCAAGCGGGGGTTCCTCGAATCGTTTCTTCTGGTCTCGCTTCGAGTCGTCTTCTGCCACGGTCGTTACCTCGGCCCCAAAGTCTCACCAATTGGACTGAGACTCATTGTGCTTCGGCGCGCGCACTGCTCGCCGCTCCGGCCCTCACAATCCGCTCCACTGCATCTGCCTTCACATGTGGAGCCAGATGAGCATACCGCAAGGTCATCTGGATATCACTATGCCCAAGCAGTTCACGCACCGTGTTGAGGTCCACCCCCGCCATGACCAGCTTGGAGGCAAAGTCATGGCGCATATCGTGCCAGCGGAAGTCATCCAGCTTCGCGGTGTGCCTAACTGCTTGCCACGCGGTATTCACATTGTCGAAGCGCCCGCTCGTCGATTGGTCGCTCTTGAACACAAGGCCCTCGGCACTGGTCTGCTTTTGCCAGGCCTTGAGAACATCCAGTGCGGTCGAATTCAGGGGGACATGTCTCGTGGTGGAGGTCTTGGCACCTTCGCCCCGCACGGTCAACATTCGGCGGCCAAGGTCTACGTCCTGCCAGGTCAGGTTGAACAACTCGCCCCGGCGCAGGCCGGTGTTCAGGGACAGTATAACCATGGGCTTGAGGTAGTCGGCATAGGTGACCGTAGTCAGGTCGGGCAATTCCTCGTAGCCGCGTAACCTGCGCCCCTTGTTGGCACTCTTTCTACCCCTCCGCAACTCAACCTCGCGTGCGTCCAAGGCATCCATGAGGCGTTTGTACTCTGCTGCTTCGAGATAGCGCACCTTGGACCTCGCGTCTTCCTTCAGGGCGCGGACTGTGTGGAGTGGATTCTCAGGCAGGAGCTTCCATTCTACAGCCCTGTTCAAGGCGGCCTTGAGGGCTGAAATCGGGCGGTTGACTGTGGCAGGTTTTGGCTTGGGCGTTTTGCCCATGCGTTCAGAGCGCCACTTCTCGATGCTCAAAGCAGTGATCTTCGTCAGGGGGGCGTCCAGGAGGGTGGGAAAGGCCGACTTGATGACTGCCACTCTGGTGAGCCCGGTCTTTTTGTTGCCCTCGACGAACGGACCGTAGACCTCATCAAGGAAGGTCTTGAGGGTGTGAGCCTTCTGCTCTTGCTTTTTCTTCTTTGCCGAGGGGTCGCCTCCCCGAGCGGCTTCGCCAAGGATGGCTAGTGCCTTATCTCGGGCCTGGGTAGGCGTCATTAGGATTGTTGGCCCAATTTGCACCCGGCCTCTCGTGCCATCCTCCTTGCGGCGGAACCGGGCGTAGTACGTCATCACCCCGCTGGGCTGCACCCGGAGAATGAAACCCGGTAGCTCTGCATCCGCAACCTCGTAGGCCTTGTCCTTGGGTTTCAGTTGCGCCAGGAGGACCTTGCCGATTCTCCTTTTCTCTTGCTTCTTCATAGTACCCCTTGTCTGCTACAGATGAGCCAGTAAGCCCTCCGTAAGCCCGGCTGTAGTATACACGGAGCCACACCCGTCGTCAAGTTCAATGGCATAATAGCCTTATTTTATGGGAATTTTGTGAGAGTGACTGTGGCCTGCGATGGCTGCGTGTGGCTCCAAATGGCTGGAAAATCTGCTTTGGGAGCAGGGTGTCGCTGGTTCAAATCCAGTCGCCCCGACCATTCTAATTGCACGCCTGGCATTGACTTCCGCGTACCACACCGATACCATCGCAAATGACCTGCAACCCTTCTGCAACCGTTAAGAGGGAATGGGCTTTGGGCACGGGTTACCCGGGGGGCGGTCAACGGGAGGACGCACGGATGTCTCGGTTCTGCTGCGCATTGTTGCTCGGCGTGTGGGGCGGCCTTGCACTCGACGCGTATGCCGAGTTGCAGAATGTGCAGGTCAATGGAGCCACCTACTTGAATGTGGAGGAAACGGCTCCCCACATCGGCGTGATTCGCGGAGTGCTGCGCGATACAAATGGCGTACCGGTCTCCGGCGCTATCATAACCCTGAAAGAGGAACCCCGGCCCATATCCGACACCGGCAAGGCGGCGGGAAAGTCACGCAACCGCGTCTATGAGGTTCCGAAGGGGCGCTCGCTCCTACGATTGCGCACGGAGACGGCAGCCGATGGGGCGTTTGAATTCACGGACCTGCCGCTATCACTTTTCACGTTCTCCACTCACACTGAGGACGGCCGATACGAAGGCACGGTTACGCTCTCGCTCAGCGATCCTACGCTGGGAAAGGACATCCAACTCGACCCGGCGTTCACCATACGCGGTCGAGTGATTGATTCGGCGGGCCGTCCGGCGCCCGGCGCGCATGTGCATGCCACGCAAGAAATGACGCGAGGCGAATCAGGCGATTCTCAGTGGAGCGGGAGCGCAATCTCAGTCGAAGACGGGACGTTCAGCATCCAGGGCGCGCCGATAGCTACGTACACGCTGTGTGTTTCGGACAGCACGTTTATCGCCCAGTACAAGCGCGGAGTCCGCGCCGATGGGAAACCGGTGGAACTTGTGGCGCATCGTTTGGGCCGCGTCCGCGGGATCGCCGTCGATGATGCGTCGGGATTCCCGCTCTATGGAATCACGTTCACCATCGACAACCGATACGGGAACTACGGTCAGAGTTGGAGTCTGAATCCAACGGACGATGATGGCCGTTTTGAAATGGACCGCTTGCCGCCCGGAGTCAGCACGATACGGGTCCAGTTCGACCCGCGAGAGCCAAGGGTGTGGGTGCTGCCCGAAGAGACGATTGACATCGATGTGCCCGAAGATGGAGAGGCTCAGGCAACGATTCGCCTGAGGCGAGGCGCCTCCGTGTCGGGAAAGGTGGTGGATGCGGACTCGGGTGAGCCAGTTCCTTCCGCGCACCTCTCATTCAGCTGCATCACGAACAGCGGGACGTCGAGTGTGGATGCCGATGACAAGGGGGAGTACCGGATTGCCGGGTTGCGAGGCGGAAAACTCACGCTTCGGTACGAATCAGCGCCGGACTATCCCCAGGGCGATGGCGATAATACGGTTGAGGTCATGTTGGACTATGGCCAAACCGGCATTGCCCCCAATATCCGCGTGCAGCGAGGATTGCCGGTGTCGGGCCAAGTCATCGATCAAGAAGGCAGGCCGGCCGCTTCCGTCGAAGTGACCTGCGAAATCCGAGACGGGGCAGATCTGCGTTATCAGACGGCCCTTTCGCGTGCGGACGGTTCGTTTCGGATATTCGGTCTCGCGCAGGGCGATTCAGTGCGTGTCTATGGAACCCGTCACCGGGGCGATAGCAACGCGACGGACGAAGTGCTGACGGACTTCGTTGGACCGCTCGACGTAGATGGAGCGGGCGCGTCGGGCATTGCGTTGCACGCGTATCCCGCGGGCAGCATTTCGGGAGTGCTGCTTGACAGCGAACAAAGACCACTGTCCAACACATGGATCAAGGCCGTCTACGAAGGCACGCCCAATCTTCCCTACGGTGGTCCAGACGCAAAAACGGACGAAGCCGGCCGTTTCTCGGTGAAGCACCTCGCGGAAGGGGCGTATACAATCGAGGCGTATGCGGAGCGTCCGATCCCGCTCACCAATGCCCCGAAAGTGACCGTGGGCCGCGGTCAGCACGTGGCGGACCTGACTATCCTGGCGGCTGTGCCGCGATAAGGAATACCCGTTGTCCCATTCCATGAACATCGGAGAATCCGCGAATGAACGCGAATGCACGCGAATTCATCCGATGCTTCTGGTACTGTGACTTATGTTCACGTGGTCTATTGGCGAGATGAACCCGTGCCGCGCCCATCCGAGAACTAGTCTTGACTACTGGCGGGAAAGGCCATAGTATTGAAATGGAGAGGTAGCTGCCAGGGGTTATCTGCATTTACACAGTCATAAGCGGATGTTCGCGTGCCCGGAATCCCGTGGACTACCTTTGAGACAAGGCTTCTTATGCCTATCCGCATAGCATCCCGCAAAGAATAATCGGCGTACCGGCAAATCGTTGAAGGAAGAGGTGTTAGGGCGACTCTGGAAAGAATCCCAAAGGAGTCATCTAGTGACGGGAACGATGAATCCTGTGTGTGAAGCGGGTCCATCGAATCGTCGTTGGGCATCACGATGACAATTTCGGAAGTGATGGTCATCCTGGAAAGCGAGGCAGCGGATCTCGTGCCGGGGCACAGAACTGCCCTTGAGGCGATGCGCGTAAAACCCTACGAGGTCCCAGTCGAGTCAAATCCTGGCGAAACAGTCGTCGTGGTGGCCGAATATCGCGGCGAGGTCTTATACTGGTCTGACATTGCGGAGGGGTGGGAGTTCGAGCCACTTTCACCACGGGCTGGCATTGCACAACGCGGCAGCAATCAGTACTTGCTGGCGCACATCATGTGTCAGGTCTTTGGTCCGGGCGAGCAAACGTGATGCCCCGATATGCGTTCCACGCGACGGTCTTCGTCCCACGGGCCTGTCCTGCGCCTGAACGCGGACGTCAGCAAGAGGAAGAGGAATGGACTACATCATCCGATACATCGAACTCAAGAGTTCCTGCCACACCGATGCCGACGAGGCATGGATTGCACGTGTGTGGCCATCGAGCTCGGGCAAGACGATATACTTTAATGGCATGGCACTTAAACGAACCACGGGAACTATTGACTCAAATCACTACGACCTGGCGACAGGAGACCTATACTGGGTATCTGGTGTCAAGAAAAGGGGAACCAACAGGCACTGGGGTGGGCCTATCTACATTGAAGAGAGTCTGCTGCCCTGGTATGAGAAACACACCAACGGCAAGTGTCCGACTGAAGTTGTGCCAAGGCGTGACCTGCCCAAGCCAGACATTTCCAGGTTCCATGCGCTGGAAAACGAAGCCTTTGGATTGGCTAACAATACAAATCAACCGCCCGGCACGGCGCGCGCTTGAATAAGATAAAACCATGCCGGGTCAGGTGACGGAATCTCTAGCCTTGAGATTCGCCCCCACTTCAGCACCGCCTTCAGCCGCTTCGTGCGTTCTGCGTAAGCCGTCCGGTTCCCGCTCTCGTCGTAGGTCCTTTGTACTGAGCCCCTGCGGCTTCACACCTCGCTTTAGATGCGCGATCCTTCGATCCCGGGCGTAGCTCCAACAGTCGCAGCGCCACCAGCGCGCGTTCAGCCTGTCCCCTGGACGTGTCGGTCTTGCAAGGGCTCGATACAGTCGTAGTTGTCCTGTCGAAATTACGGGCGAGACGCCCGTGCCCCCTTACTGAATCCAGGCTCTTGAATCAGGGCAATCGGTGGTCAATCCATTTCATTTGGTTGCGGCGAGGCAGCGTTCGGGATATATTCTCCGCCCACGGGATTCTCGTGAAGGAGAACGAATGTCTTCCAAACGTCAACTGCTTACTTTTTGTATCGCCGTGATGGCCATGGCCGCGGCCATGGGGGTCCATGAGTCTCTTTTCAACAATTTCTTGTCCGACACGTATGCCTTGGGTGCGGACGCACGCGGCCGTCTGGAGTTCCCCAGGGAGTTGCCGGGATTTCTGGTCGTGTTGAGGTCCGGGTTGTTGTGCACGCTCGCCGTCACGCGCGTGGGCGCCGTGGCGGCGTTGGCGTTCGGTGTGGGAATGGCCGGCATGGCGTTCTGGGGCGCGTCTTCCTACGGCATCATGTTGACCATGATGCTGGTGGGAAGCGCGGGTCTGCACTTGATGCAGCCGGTGGGATCGTCGATCGCCATCGCCTTGAGCGACCACGGCAACCGGGGCGCGCGCATGGGCCAGGTCGGCGCTGTGGGCACCGCCGGGACGGTTCTGGGCACGGGCTCTGTCTGGCTGCTGATGGACAAGACCCACCCGCAGTACGCGTTGGGGTTTCTTTGCGCCGGGGCACTTGGACTCGCGGCCGCAGCTCTCTACTTCACCTTGCACGTTCCCGATCTTCACCAGGCCCGGTCGCGGCTGGTGCTGCGGCGGCAATACAGTCTGTATTACCTGCTCGAGTTTCTGTTCGGCGCACGCAAGCAGATCTTCATCACCTTCGGCCCGTGGGTGCTCATCAAGGTGTATGGCGAGGCGCCTTCCGGAATCGCCCGGTTGCTGATGACGGGGGCTATCATCGGTGTTGTCTTTGCCCCGCTGGCGGGCAAGGTGATCGACCGTTTCGGCGAACGGGTCGTTATGATCGCCGACGGCATGCTCCTGACATTCGTGTGCATCGGTTACGGGTACGCCAACCACCTCGTAGGCGATAAGGCCACCGCTCACACGATCGCCTGCTGCTGCTTTGTGGCCGACAACCTATTGTTTGCGCTGGGGACAAGCCGGGCCGTGTACTTGTCGCGCTTGACGGACTCCGCTCAGGAGATCAACTCGACCCTGGCCATGGGCGTGTCGATAAACCATATCGCGTCGATGACCATCCCGGCGGTTGCCGGCGCCGTCTGGATGAGGCTTGGTTACGAACGCGTGTTCGCCGCCGCCGCCGTGCTGGCCGTTCTCAACGCGCTGGTGGCCACACGGGTGCCGTCGAAGCGCCTGGGCAGATGAGGCGGGATTGAGAGCACGGAGGGACCCCGCGGGGATTTGTGGACCGTCAAGTCTGTCTTTGGAGCGGGGCGCTGTGCTGCCACGCTCGGCGAGCGAGGCAGTTCCAGAACGCATTCTCCGCACCTTTGCGCGTGCCTTTTGTCTTCTGCGCATTCCGCTGATGACTTGTCTGGCGCGTGGACGCTGGGGTAGTCTCGCCGCACTGATGCCTTCTGCCGCAACCCACGGAGTATCACCATGTGGCAGTTCTCCTTGCTCGCCGTTTCCGTCGTATTCATCGTGGCCGCCACGACGCGGCTCAAACTGCATCCATTCCTGGCGTTGCTGTTTGCCGCTTTCGGGTATGGGCTGCTGACGCCCGGCCTCTCCATGGTGGATGTGGCGAAGGCGGTGAATGAGGGGTTCGGGGGAACGATCGGCAGCATCGGGATCGTCATCCTGGCCGGCTCGATCATCGGCACGTTCCTGGAACGTTCCGGAGGCGCGCTGACCTTGGCCGAACGGACGCTGCGGATTGTGGGAGAGCGCCGCATCCCGGCGGCCATGAGCTTGATCGGTTACGTCGTGAGCATTCCCGTGTTCTGCGATTCGGGGTTTGTGCTGTTGTCGCCGCTGAACAAGGCGCTTTCGCGCAAGGCGAAGACATCGTTGGCGGCTGGTGCGATGGCGCTTGCGCTCGGTCTGTATGCCACGCACACGATGGTGCCTCCGACGCCCGGTCCGGTGGCGGGTGCCGCTGCGCTCGACGCGGACCTTGGCCTGGTCGTCCTGTGGGGATTGCCTGTGGCTTTCGTGGCCGCTGTGTCTGGATGGGTCTTTGCTATCAAGGTTGCATCGAAGATTCATATCGGCGATTCAGAACTGGAGCAGGCCGAGGAGCGGATCGCACCGGACCACACGCCGGGCGTTTCCAAAGCCCTGCTCCCCATCCTCGTTCCCATCGTGCTGATCGTGATCCGTTCCATCGCCGGAACCGCGTTTGAGTTCCCGGAAGGCA
>JADLCA010000795.1 GCA_020847495.1 Candidatus Hydrogenedentota bacterium
CTCGCCATTGTGGCGATGTGTGTCATTGGCCTCGTGGTCGAGCGCTACGGGTACGAACGTTACGAAGGGTCCGAACCCGAGTTTTCCTCCCTGGGAGAGCGGCTGTCCGAGATGACCCTGAAGCCCAACGGAACCCATGACGCCTATGGGATTATCTTGAACGCCGACGACAGCGACCTCCACCTTCGCAATGTGTCGCTCGCATACACGACCTTTCTCCACAATGGATACGCCCCTGAGAACATCTTCGTTTTCTCTTTCCAAGATACTGAGGAGTCCGTGGATCAAGATTCAGACCCGCCGGAATTCCAAACGCATGCGCCGACGTATGGCAATCTCGACCTGTTCTTTGAACAGTTCGTGAGAAAGGTGGTCGATACCACGGATTACCTCACGGTATACGCTACGGGCCATGGGACCAGCAAAGGACGCATCAGTGAGCTGGTCTTGCGCGATGCTTACTCAGGCGCCTCGAAATCAGTGTCGTCCACAGAGCTGGACATACTGCTGCACGGCGTGCAGCCCGCACAAGCGGTGTTTATTTTCGATCAATGCCACGGAGGTTTCGACGGCGCCTTCCATGTGGACAACTATTTGGTCATTTCCCGATCCATGGTGACGGAAACCGGTTCCTGCAGACACTTCGCGAAGCACCTGCTCGAACAGCTCGATCCGGTTAAGGCAGAGAGGCGGGTGTCGCTCGGAGAGGCGTTTGAGACGGCCTGCACGTTTGATGATGGCTACCGCATGGGAATCTACACGCCAACCATGACCGGCCCCCTCAAAAGCATGGCGCACGAAGTGTTCTTGTCAACTGAAGTGGAGGTGGAGGCTCCACCTCCCCCGCCGGCCAGTCCTGTTACCCCACGGAATGCGGAGACACGTTGACGATGTTCTGCGGACATCAGAACGCGAAGCGCCTTTCTTGGGAGTACCGGATTTTCCGGCCGCACCACCGCGCCAAGTGACCGAGAAACGCGCGTATTCACCCACTTCTCCGTCTTGGGTAATTTCAGCCCGTAAGGGCGAAAGATAATAGCCCAGCGATTAATCGCTGGGGAGCAAGCACCACGTCCACAAGACGAGTCCCGTCAGGGACGAAAGAGCTGGCGAGCATCCACGCAAGACGGCGTTCAAGAAAGGGCTGGAGGTATTGCTTGAGAAGCATGGCGTGACACGTACGTTGAACGGGACCCGGAAGGACCTCTTTCGTCCCTACCGGGGCTGGAGAGGGGTGGGGGTCCCGCCGACCCAGCGATAAATCGCTGGGCTATTATCTGTCGTCCCTATCGGGACTTCTCGCCGAGCCCAGACAGTATCCGAGAACTCGCAACTCTCAAGCGCCCTCGCTTCTCGCGCAGAGTCACAATGTGATCGCGCCAAGCGGGAAGCCAGGGCTGCGAACGGGAATCGCGTGTCAGGATCGGAAGGAGTTACTCTCTGCCAGGCGGACCAGACCCGCAACAACGGACCTCACCTTGCTTCATTTGTCACCCCACGCCTGCTCGTCCTCCCAAACCGAGAACTCACCGGCGGCTACTGGGTGCTGTTCGTACCCCTGACGGTGCTTGCTCTCCAACTCGGCGTCGCGGTAGCGGGCGAGTGCCTCGCGAAGCGCCTTGCGCAAAAAAGCCGAACGCGTGGTTCGAAGCCGCTTCGACACACGATCCAGCTCTTTGACCAAGTCATCATCGAATGTCATTTGGACCGTTCTCACAATTCATCTCCTTTCTGTGGATGCTAATAGCTTTGATAACCCGCACGATGATCTTTGTCAAAGGGTTCGAGCCGTCTAGGAATACGCGGTAGTTTACCTACGGGTGTTCGGGAGGGACTAGGTTACCTCGCGCCGAACATACACATTGAGAAACTGCTGGACTTCCCGGGGCGTGCATAGGCAGTGCCGGATCAAATCCGGGTTTTGGATAGAAAGCAAGGCTTCGAGCTTGGGCCGGATGTCGCGGCGAAAGTTCCAGGTGAACTTTAGGAATTCGCAATCGAAATGCTCCGGGCAGTTGTCGGCCAAATCCGGCCGGGTTCTTCCGTAGCCGAGTATGATCCGCTTCAGAATGCGATACATCGCGATACGGCGCGGGAAGTCGAGGTGGATGATGGTGTCCGCACGCGGAAGGCGGAGATGCAGTGTCGAGGAATAGCTACCGTCCATGATCCACCGGTCGCCTGCGGCCAGTTCCTGGACTCGGGCGTGCCACCAAGCCTCGTCGGGGACTTTCCAGCCTGGCTGCCAGTACTCTTTGTCGAGGTGGATCAGGGGCAAGCCCAGCCGCGATGCCAATTCGCGAGCGAGCGTGGATTTGCCGGCCCCGCATATACCGACGATGAGGACGCGTTGCATGGGGTGGATGATAGCATGCAGTGGCCGCTGCAAGGCGAGAGCCTGAGCATTGTGAGTTCGGTACCCACAAAGAGCACAGGCGAGGGCGCCTATGCCACACGTCTATATCCATGTAGTCGCTTGTCTGGGACCCTTGAAACCTTTCTGCAAACCAGGGGACGGAAGAGAGTAAGAACTGCTCAAGGCGTGGCAAGCGCGTGTGGCATAGGCGCCCTCGCCTGTGCTCTTTGTCTTTATGTGCACCATCTGCGGACTCACATCCTCCTAACTTTGCGGCCATGCCACGATAGGATACAATGCGCGCTCACTAACGATTGGGAGAAGCGACGAGTGGTAATCGATTGTCACATGCACGTGCGCGCGGGCGTGGACGGCTCGCTGGACGAGCAGTATTGCGACTGGACCATCGAGGCGGGCGATTTGCTGGGCATCGATCGCTTCTGCGTTTCGGATTTGCAGCTCACGGGGGAGCTGCGCTACGACGATTTCCACGCGGCCAATGGCCGCGTTTCGGCGGCGGTGGCGCGGCATCCAGACCGCTACTGTGGCTATTGCTTCGTGAACCCCGGGGACCCGAAGGCCCTCGACGAAATCCACCAGCGGGTGCGCGAAGAGGGGTTCATCGGAATCAAGCTCTACAACCAGTACTTCATCGACGACCCCGTAGTCGAGCCGGTGCTGCGCCTGGCCAGCGAGTGGCAAATTCCCGTGCTGGTGCACGCGGGCTACCTGACCGATGCGGCGTCCAAGGCGCGCCAGCCGCGCACGAGCAACGCCCTGCACTTCGCCAATGCCGCCCGGCGATTCCCGGAGGCGATGCTGATCGAAGGGCACATCGGCGGCGGCGGGGACTGGGAGTGGTCCCTGAAACATCTGCGTGAGGCCCCGTCTGTTTACCTCGATACCTCTGGCAGCGGGATCGACGAGTGGATGATCGACCGTTGCGTGGAGGAAATCGGCGCCGAGCGGCTCCTCTTTGCGACAGACATGACCATGGAAGGGTCCGTTGGCAAGATCCTCGACGCGAACCTCTCGGAGTCTGACCGCAAGCAGATTCTGGGCGGGAACTTCCAGGCCCTTCTGGACCGGAGGGTTGTATGACCGATTACAGCCCACTCTTCGGCAGCGGCATCATCGACTGCAATTCCTACATCGGCCATTGGCCGTTCCGGCGCCTGCGCCGCAACACCGCCGCGGAACTGGTGGCGATGATGGACCAGTTCGGAATTTGGAAATCCTGTGTGGCGTCCGCGGAGGCGATTCTCTATCGCGACTGCCACGAAGGTAACAAGGCATTGTATGAACAGACGCGCGAACACGCGGACCGCTTCTGGCTCTACGCCACGCTCAATCCCTTGTACGCGGGGTGGGAACGCGACTTGGTCCAGTGCGTGGACTGGGGCTTCCGCGCCGTGCGCTTGTATCCCGCCTATCACAACTGCCGCCTGGACAGTCCCGAGGCCGATCGAATTGTCCGCGCGGCGCACGAAGCGGGCCTGCCTGTGTCGATTTCCTGCCGCGTTGAAGATGTGCGCCAACGCCATTGGATGGACCGCTTCGATGATGTGGACCCGCTCGACGTGCTCTGCCTCGCGGAGGCGCACCCGGACACGCGCTTCATACTCCTTGAAAGCCTGCTCGGGTGGCCGCACAATGCGGAGGAATGGCGACGCATGCGGGATACCCAGGTCTATGTGGAGATGAGCCGTATGACGGCGTTGATGGAACGTCCACTCGAGATCATGTCATGGGAACTTGGGGATGACCGCGTCCTCTTCGGCACGGGTTTCCCGTTCAAGACCCCATCCCCCGCCTTCCTGAAACTTCAGGTGTTGGACGCGGAGGAAGATGCGAAGGCCCGCATCGCCGGAGAAAACACGCGGCGCCTCATGGACCCCGAGGCCGGCAAGGGCTGACCGGCGCCGCGCGTCACCATTTTCGGGGTCATTGCCTCTACAATACAAAACAGGAGGCAAACCCATGTGGTGGAGATCGCGGGACAAGAAGGACGGAGAGATTATCCGGCACGTGTTGCAGGGCCGGCGCGACGAGTTCTGCTTGTTGGTGGAGCGCTATTTGCCCGCCGTGCAGGCGGTGGCCTACGCGCACACGGGAAACCGGGCCGATGCGCAGGACATCGCGCAGGAGACGTTTCTGACTGCCTACCAGCGTCTGCACACGTTGCGCGAGGTGGGCAGTCTCGGAGCATGGCTCACGACGATTGCGCGCAACGCCGCCAACCATCTCACACGTCAACGCCAGCGGCGCGGCGAACTGCTGGACCTGCACGGCAATCCGCAGCCGGATGCGGTCTCCCCGGAACCGGCGCGCCAGGAACTGCTTGACCTGCTCCATCGCCAGATACAAACACTCCCCGAGGACCATCGCGAGGTCCTGCTGCTCCACTACTTCGCGGGCAAGAAGGTGCGTGAGATTGCGGAACTGCAAGGTCTCTCCATCGACGCGGTAAAGAAACGCCTCCAGCGCGCACGCGAGGCCCTCAGCGCGTCCATGTCCGAGCACGTCAAGGACCTGCTGGAGCCCGAGTCCGAGCGCAAGAAGGAATCGACGCGGATCATGGGGCTTGTGGCGCTGTCGAGTCCCGCGTGGCATGTCACGGCGGAGGCCGCCGTGGGCGGTGTCTCGGCGGAGGGCGGCGGCGCTCTGGCGCTCAAGTTGTCCTTGGGTGCGCTGGCCCTCGTCTTTGCGGGCGCCATATTCTGGAACGTGCGACCCGCTCCCAAGAGCACTCCCCCGCAGATCGAGTCTGCGGGAATTGCACCGGCTCCATCCACATCGGCGGTACCTGCAACCCCTGCGGCGGATGTGGGTGCTATCAAGCCGGATAGCGGGGACATGCAGAAGTCTACCGGTCCGCTGGGTGCGGCCTCCGGCACGGTCATCAACGTGGCGACGAAGGAGCCAGTTCCCAATGCGAACCTCATGTTCTTTGGCGATGAGCCGATGAAGGCAGATCAAACCCATTCTGATGCTAAGGGACGTTTCCGAATAGAGAACTTGCAGCCAGCCGAGTACAGGATTGGAGCATTTACCGAGATCATGGTCGTGGCTGGGGATCCGGTACGTTTCATTGTGCACGAAGGAGCAGAGACTTCGGGCCTCGTCGTGACCATGATGCGGGGTGGGGTCGTTACTGGCCGCGTCTATGACAATGACACGGGTGGCGGCATTGCGGGCGTCGTCGTGCGGGCGAATCCGAACAACCCTCAACCCATCACAAGCCACTGGGGAGAGAGCAGACCTTCCGCGGCGGATGGATCGTACACAGTGGAGGGCCTTCCTGCTGGCAAGTACCGTGTGATAAGGAATGAGACGGACGGCTATCCACATGTGAAGGCCGGTGAAGTGCATGAAGTCACGATCAAACTGGGTGAGGTTGTCGCGGGTATCGACTTCGCGCTGGACAAGGGTCTCTCGGTTTCGGGCATCGTACTGGACAGCCGGGGAAATGCTGTGCACAACGCATGGGTGGTCGCGAACACAGAAGACTACCGCTATCGCGAGAGCGCAGCCACGAAACTCGACGGCACGTTTGAGATTGCCGGTTTGAGTCCGACGCACACCCTACGGGTGCAGGCCACTTCTCCAATTGATGAAAACAACAAGTTCGAAAGCGATGTAGTTGGCCCGATCGAACTTCTGGACGCGGGCGTCGACGGGCTGGTTCTCGAACTTCGGTATCCGCAGAATCGACGCATGGCAGGCGTCGTGGTGGGGCCAGACGGGAAGCCGGTTGCAGGTGCGGGAGTGCTTGCAAGCCCGGAGAACTTCCGCCATTTCGGCGGCAACGTGACCGCAGACGATGAAGGGCATTTCAGCATTCCGGGTTTGGCTGCGGGCAATTACAAGATCGGCCTCGCGCGGCCCCGCGAGGAGAGTTGGAAGGTCAAGGGCAATTCACCCACCTACACCATTCCTGTCGGCCAAGACCTAACGGGCCTGCGTGTGATTTTCGACGACCTGGGCACTCTCTCCATATCAGGGACGATCCGTGACGTGAACGGCACGCCCTTGAAGAGTGCCCTCCTTGAAGCTGTCGGGGAAAAGGGAACGGTGCCCGCACAGGATCCTTCCGACGCCAATGGACGCTATCAGATCGATGGGCTGCAACCCGGTGAGTACCGGGTGACCGCAGATCATGCGGACTACTCGAGGCAGGAAATCTCCGCAGTCATGGCTGGTAGCACGGACGCCGATTTCGTTCTGGAAGCACGGGGAGGCATCGAAGGCAAGGTTGTGGACGCGCAATCGGGAAGGCCCGTTCCCAAGTTTGAGATCAGTACGCAAACCCAAGTCACCTCGGAGCAGGGCAGCGACTACCTGGGACCGCTCGACACACAGTGGATTGATGGAACCTTCGAGCTAACCCGGCTACATGCAGCTCCGAATCTGCTCACTATAACTGCTCCAGGTTATTCGACGGAGCAGATGCAGTTCCAAGTGGAGCCCGGCAAGACCACGACCGGCGTGGTGATCCGTCTGGAGCCAGGGCGCGTCGTTCACGGCATGGTCGTCAACGCACAGGGGAAACCCGTGGGCGGCGCGCTGGTGTATCTCGGCGAGCGTCTCCCCCACTCCAGCGACCTCGAGCGCATGGCATTGGCAAGGACCCCGCAGGAAGGCCACTTCACACTGGATACCGTTCCAGCGGACACGAATAGCATCACCGTCTATCATCCCGATTACGCGGTGCAGACGGTCCCGCTTTCCGGCCTGCCTTCGGAAGAGGTCCGCGCGGTGCTGGAAACCGGCGGGAGCTTGGGCGGTCTGGTCCGCGTTGGGGGCGCGCCGGTTGCGAATGCCGACGTCGCGCTGGACTATACAAGCCTTCCCTATCCATTGACCGTCAACGCGGCAACAGCGCCGGATGGCCGGTACGAGTTTCTGCACACGCAGGCCGGGGAAGCGATGCTGCGAGTCACAATCCATCCGGAACACACAAGCGGCGCGACCCGGTCAATCGCGCGTACGATCAACGTCCAGGCGGGTGCGCCCACGGACATCGACATCGATTTCGCGGCATTGGACGCTTCACTTGAGGGTGTCATCACCGCGCACGGCGCGCCCGCGGGCGAGGGTTGGGTTGCCTTGGAATGCGGTGATGCCGAGAATCCCGAATACATCCGCACCCGCACTGACAGCAATGGCGCGTACGTGCTGGAGAGCATCCCCTCCGGTCCGGCTAGGCTGATAATCGAAGTGAGCGACGGCGAGCAGCGCCGCAATAAGCAGGTGCCCCTCACCGTTCCATCGGGTACGCGATCGCGCTGGGACGTCGATTTCCGCGGCAACGCGACGATACAGGTTCAGGTGCAGAATGCCGGATCCAGAGAAACAGCCGGGATATTCGTCCTGCCCTTTGCATGGGAGCCGCCTGCGGGTGCAACGGCCGCCACATTGACCCACTTTGAGAGTGTGCAGACGTTTCCGATCCAGATGGTGGAAAAGCAGGGTCAGTGCCTCTTCGAGCGTATGGAGGAGGGCACATACACCATCGTCGCGGTGGAAGGCGGCCGCATCGCCAGCGAAACGATCGAACTGGCCACGGGCCAAAACGCGGACGTGTCCCTGACACTGCCATAAGGCAAAGCCGGCGCTGTGTGGCGCCGGCTTTGCGCTGACTTTTCAACAAGACCTACGCGGCGGTTGTATCTGTCTGCACGGTCTCCGGCTCTGAGGCGGGCTTGGTGCGGAGACGCGGGATAAACATCGGCGTGATCTTCCGCCATTCCATGTACTTCCGGCCGTGTTCATTCATCAGGTCGCGTTCCTCAAGCTGGATGGCTATCAGGATGTACGCGGTGGTCATGACGGCGAACACGAAGTGGGCCATGGTCATGGTCGGCGTACCCCAGAAGGCGCAGAACCAGCCGACGTACAAGGGGTGCCGGATGTACTTGTAGAAGAACGGCGTCCGGAATCTCAGCGGCGTGTATTCTTTTCCGCGCAGGTACAGCCACACCTGACGCATGCCAAACAGATCAAAGTGGTTGATCATGAAGGTCGACACCAGCACGATGAGCCAGCCGAATGCGAACATGCCGTACATGAAGGCCTTGCCTGCGGGGTGCTCGATAGCCCAAACCGTGCCGCCCATGGGTTGCCATTGCCAGAACATCAATGCCAGCGCCACGATGGTGAACAGCACGTAGGTGCTGCGCTCCGCAGCTTTGGGCACGTACTGGGTCCACCACCTCTTGAAGCTCTTCCGCGCCATGATGCTGTGCTGCAGCGCGAATACCGTGAGCAACGCGACGTTGATCGCAAGGGCCGTGCAGAAAGGCAGCCTCGGTGCCGCGTCCAGCGAGTTCGGAACCATGATGTTCCCGATAAAACCGATTGCGTACAGAAACACCGCCAGGAACATGATGTAGCACAGCGTGCCATACAGAAAGACGATGATCCTACCTGACATTCTTCTCGTGCCTCCCTCTCTTGGTGAAAGCCTGCCAGAGCAAACGATCCAACAACCTTTGCGCGCGCAGCATCGCGTCGGGCGCTTCGCTGGCGCACGCGGCGGTTGTGATTTCGCCCACGACCGGCACATCCCTACCGGCGTCGGGGTGGAGCGCTTGCGCTGTTTCAGCTTTCTGGTTCGCTTCAATTGAGTCGTCGTGCTTCACTTCGTATCCCTTCCCAAACTGCCCAGGAGCAACGGACACAGCATGGAGAGAACAATTGCCGTGCCAAGGAGGGAGAGTCGCGCTATCGCGCGATCCAGAGAGGATTTACGAGGGATGTGGAAACACCTGTGGCACACGCGAGATTTCACGATTCACGAAATTTCGAGAGGGCAAACCCCGAGGAAATGGAGGTTGGCGCGTACGCTACACGACGCCGCGCGTCAGTGCGGCCCGCTCGTCTGTGCCCGTCCGTGTGAGTCCGTGCGCGTCCGTGCGGCCAGCTACACCCGCGGCCGTTGCACGCCCAGCGTCTTCATGCGCGAGGATAACGTCGAGGGGTTCATCCCGAGCAGGCGCGCGGCCCCGCTGTCGCCAGAGACCTTCCAATCGCACGTCATCAAAGCGCGCACGAGGTTTTCGCGCTCAAGTTCTTCGAGTTCCGCGATGGTCTTGATTGCGCCGTTGTCACTTACCGCAAGGGGCATCGCCGCAGCCACCGCCGCCCCGGCATCCGGAAGCGCGCGTGCCAGGTTCAGGCGTCCATTCTGGGCTGTGATCACGGCCCGTTCAATGACATTCTCGAGTTCACGAATGTTGCCGGGCCACGAGTAGGACTGCAAGCGCCGCAGGTCTTCGCGGCTGGGCGTTTGAATCGCGCGCCCGATGCGCTTGGCATACTTCACGGCAAACTCGCTTGCCAGGAGCACGACATCTTCGCCGCGTTCACGAAGGGGGGGCACCTCGATGGGAAAGACGTGCAGCCGGTAGTAGAGATCTTCGCGGAAGCCGCCGGACTTCACGGCGGCCAGCAGGTCGCGGTTGGTCGCGGCGATGACCCGCACGTCCACCTTGCGCGTGTGGGCGCTGCCGACCGGTTCAAGCTCGCCTTCCTGCAACACACGCAGTAGCTTCGACTGCAAGTCCACCGGGAGTTCCCCCACTTCGTCCAGGAAGATGGTCCCGCCGTGCGCCAATGCGAAGCGGCCTTCGCGTTTCTGGGTGGCGCCGGTGAACGCGCCCTTTTCGTGTCCGAAGAACTCGCTTTCCATGAGCGCCGCGGGGATTGCCGCGCAATTCACCTTGACGAGAGGCTTTTCGCGCCGGAGGCTGCGCCGGTGAATCGCGCGGGCCACGAGTTCCTTGCCCGTGCCCGTCTCGCCGGAGATGAGCACGGTTGCATCGGTTTCGGCCACCTGCTCGATGTCGTGCACCACGCGGCGCACCGCATCGCTGTTTCCGAGTATCTCATCGAAGTTTTGCAGCGCATCCAATTCCTGGCGCAGATATTCCGCCTGCACGGTCAGCGCCTGAATGCGTTTTTCCGCCTGAAGGCGTTCGTTCACATTGCGCAGGATGAGGGTGTGAAAGGTCTGGCCCCGCATCTCATAGCGAGAGAGCGTGGCCTCGGCAGGGAATACCTCGCCAAGTGCGTTGCGTGCGTCAAGCCCGCCGGGCACCCACAGGAAGCGTTGGCCGTCAGGACGCGCGTCCAGCTCCTTCACAAGATGGCAGAGTTTCTCGTAGCCTTCTGTGGTCAGGAATGGGACAAGGCTTTCGCCGACAAGCGCTTCCGGCGACACGCAGAGCAACTTCTCCGCCGCGGGATTGAGCATGGTAACCACGCACGAGGTATCAATATCGACAATTGCGTCGAGCGCGCTGTCGAGCAGGCGGCCCAGCTTCTCTTCGCGTTCGCGCAAGGCAGATTCCGCGCGCAAACGCCGCAATTCAGCAGCGGCCCTCGCGGCGAAGATGCGGAACAGCGCCTGTGTTTTGGGTTCCTCAGGCATGGGCTGAATATCCATAACGGCGAGGTGCCCAAGCACCGTGCCGTCCATGTCCAGCAACGGCGCGCCCATGTAACTCACCGCGCCGATCTTCTGCACGTCGGGGTCATCGCCATAAAGTTCCAGCACGTTGTCCGCGTAATGAACCAGCCGCGACTCTTCAACGACGGCCTCGCACGGTGTGCCGTCGATCTTGTGCTCATACCCGTCGAGCCACTCGCCGTTCATCCAAAAGGCCAGTGCGCGCAGCGTGCGGGTCTCCTCGAGATATTCGGTGACCCAGGCGCCGTAGGTATTCAGCGCCTTGGCCAGATTCTCGACCAGCGCCGCAAAGAACCTGTCTCCGGTCACGGTGGCCGTGCCTTCGAGGATCATCTTGAGTGCTTCGTGCTCATCAAGACCATGCAGGGGCGGTTGTTCAGCCATACGTCAAGCGCTCCACGTTTTCCCGTCACCAGAGGGGAACCACAGAGGACAGCGACACCATGATACACGATTTCATGTTCTACATAACGTGAAGAGAGGGCTGGAGCAGTTTGGCTACGGATTCGCCGTCGGAGGCGGCGTGGCGCCCATTTCAAAGCGCAGCTCGCCGCCGTTCTGAATCTCGTCGTGGGTGAACCAGGTGCGCTGGAGGGGCTGGCCGTTCAGGAAGGCTTGTTGAACGTAAACGTTCTCGGGGCTGTTGTTGGGCGCCAACACCGTCAGAGTTGCGTCTCCCATGTCCACCGTCGCGCGCGTAAACAGAGGCGATCCGATCTCGTACTTCGTCGTTCCGGCGACGGGATAGAATCCGAGCGCGCTGAAGACGTACCAGGCGGAGAGGGTCCCGCCGTCGTCGTTGCCGTCCAGACCCACGTAGTCGTCGCTGTATTTCGTGTTGAGCAGGTGGCGCACCCAGCGCTGGGTCAGATCAGGGCGGCCCGCTGCATTGAAGAGATAGACGGCATGGATGTCCGGCTCGTTTCCGTGCCAGTAGTACGGCCCCGGATTCCACTCGCCGACATCTTCATTCGAATTCTCGAAGAAGGTACTCAGTTCATCCACAAAGTACTCGCGGCTTTTGAACAACGACACGAGACCTTTGGGGTCGTGAGGGACAAACCACCGCCATTGCCATGCGCTCCCTTCGACATAGCCGCGCGTGTAGCGCTTGCCCGAATCCAGGTACGTCAGCTTCAGCGGATTGAACTCCTGTTGAAAGTTGCCGGATGAATCGCGGGAGTCGAAGAACTGCCGCTCGGCATTCCACACGTTGCGGTAGTTCTTCGCGTGCTGCGCGAAGATGGCGGCGTCTTCTGGGTGGCCCAGGGCCTCGGCGAGCAGCGCGATGGCATTGTCTTCGCACGCGAACTCAAGCGTCGAAGCCACGGACTCGTCCATCGAGTCGCTTGTGCAATACCCATACTTGAGGTACGAATCCAGGCCCTCTCTCCCGGCGAAGCGCGTGCCCTCAGGTTTCCCGGTGAGCCCGGTCTGCCGCATCGCCTGATAGGCGGTCTCGATGTCGAAATCACGGATGCCCTTCAGATAGGCCTCACTGACCGCAATATCCGCAGGCGTGCCGAGCATGCAATTCGTATAGCCACATCCGGACGGCCAGCGCGGCAAACAGCCACCGGCCTTCGCCATCTCCACGAGCGAGACCATCATGTCGCGGGCATCTTCCCGTGCGATGAGGTAATAGAGCGGCTGCACGGTGCGGCAGGTGTCCCACAGCGAGAAATCGGTGTAGTACTGGAAGCCCTCCGCGCGATGCGTGGCGCGATCAAAGCCAGTATACTCGCCGTTGACATCGGTGAAGACTGTTGGCATCTGAAATGCGCGGTATAGCGCGGTGTAGAAGATCCGCCGTTGCGTGCCCGACTCGCCTTCCACCTTAATCCGGGAAAGCCTGCTTTCCCACGCGTCTCGCGCGGCCGCGGCAATATCCTCGAACGTGCGTTCCGGGCCGGCCTCCGCGTCGAGGTTCAGGCGGGCGTTGGGGATGCTGACACACGAGAGGGCCACGCGTACCTCCACCACGGTCGGCCCGGTGGCCGACGAAGGGAAAGCAACGTCCACACCGAAATCTTCGCCCGAGACCTCGGTGGCGCCGCTCTCAAACAGGCTGCCTTGCCATGTGCCATGAGTTTTGAACGGTTCGCTGAAACGCGCAACAAAGTACACGTCCAGACCATCGTAGCGTCCGGAAAAGGAACCGAAGGTCTTCGCGTGCCCCACGACCTCGTTCGTATTGGGGAGTATCTTGGCGCTTGCACCTTCGATACGTTTGTCGCCCAACACACTTGTGCAATCCAAGAGCAAATGCGGGAAGTCGTTCGAGGATGTCTCAAACGTATAACGATGGACGCCCACGCGCGGGGTCGCGGTCAATTCGACCAGGACGTTCCGTTTGGGCAGTCTTACCGCGTAATAGCCCGGCGCGGCGGTTTCATCACGATGCGAAAACGGAATCGAACGCCCGGGTTCCAGATCCCGGGCTGCCGAAACTTCGGTGCTGGGAAAGATCCGGAACACACCCCCGTCCAGGGCGTCAGCCCCAACCAAGCGCGTGTGGCTGAAGCCGATGATCTTGTTGTCCCCATAGAAGTATCCGGAGCGGTTTGAACCGGTCGAGTTCGTGAGGATACCGGCCGTGTCCGGCGCGAGCCGCACCATGCCGAAAGGCGTTGTTGCGGCGGGCGTGTTGTGCCCGCACATCCAGGAGAATCCCCCGGTTCCGGAGAACAGGTTGACCTGCGCACCCAGTTCGCCCGCCGGTACCGGAAGAGACAGGCTGCCCGGCTTCGCGCCTACGACGTGCCGGTAATACCCCCATACGCAAAGGACGCACGCGAGCGTGCCCGTGATCACCAGGGCAAACAGGATGCCAGCCCATTTCAATACGCGTTTCATTGCGTTGTGTCCTCTTTGTCCATGTGGAAGATTCAGCGCGTCAAGAAAGCAAACGCAGTTTAGACTTCCTCCACATGCAAGGTCCATCCGGAAGCCATGCGCGAGCATTCGTGCACTTGCATCGGGTTCCGGCAACTGGCACCCTGAATACAACACGTTGTCCCCCTCGTCCACGGATCACCTTGATTAAGGAGACTGTTGAAATGAAGAGCGTTGCATATTGCGCGTTGCTGAGTATCTGCATGGCCTGTGGCGCGGCGGATGCAGAACCGCCGGAGGCTCCAGTGACGCGCGAATTCGCGTTGGCGCAGCCGTTTCCGGCCGATGCCGTGCTCGGCGGGATCTTCGTGCACGACTTGGACCGGGACGGCCGCATGGACTTCGTGGTCTCCAGCGAGGGACACGTCGGCGCCTACGGCCACACGGGCGAGACCCTTTGGGTTTGGAAGGGCAATATCCACCTTCTTGAGTATAGCCACCACCCGAGCGTCATCGCGGGGAACCTCGACGGGGGCGACGACGAGGAGGTCGCCTTTCTTCTGAAGGATTTCAGTCTCCAGATCCTGAACGCCGCGACTGGCGAGGCCAAGTATCCGCTCAACGACCTGGGCCGGCCCGTGGGCATCGGCATCGCGAATCTGCGCGGGCTTGGCGACCGGGACATCGTCCTTCAGTACGACCTCAGCCACCTTCGGGCCATCCAAAGCGAGGACGGAAAAACCATTTGGGAGACGAACGAATACAAGTCGATCGAGCACAGTCCGTTCCGGCAAGCCGACCTCGATGGCGATGGCCTGGATGAGATTGCGGGCGCGGCCCTCATCGACCACGATGGGAAGCTCATGCATGATTGGGTTCTGGACGGGCGCAACGAATCCATGGACTCCATCGTCATTGCCGATATCGAGCCAGGCGGCCCGCTCGAGGTCGCGCTCGCAGAACAGCGCGGCGCGAATTCCCATACGGACGTCGTAAACAGTCAGCGCATCCTTTGGCGCGCCCTGAATCCGTGGAATTGGGAAGACCCGGACAAACTCGTGGCTGGTGATTTCGATCCCGATCGGCCGGGGCTTGAAGTCTTTAACCGGTCGTCCGGCGGCGATGGCGTCGCCCCGCGAGGCGATGAAGAGCCTTTTGTGGAGGAAGAAGCCCCGTGGGTGCTCGACGCACGCGGCGCGCTGATTACGAAGTACTATGTCAATGACAAGAAGCCCGAATGGTGGACCGGTCACGGTCTCGAAGAAATTTTCCGAATTGACTGGGACGGCGACGCGAAGGACGAGCTGGCGGGCAAGGAGCGGCACAAGGTTGGCGCAGGCGCGATTGTGGACGCCATTTCCGGAGAGTTTCAGGCAATCTTCCGGGTCAATGCGGTGCGTTTCTACGTGGCCGATATCGAGGCTGATTCGCGTGAGGAAGTGATCGTGCTGGACGAGGCAGGCAGGGTCAAGGTCTTTGCGAACCCCGCGCCAAACCCGCACGTACCAAAACCCAGTCCTTGGAAGCGCAGCGAGTACCGGCGCCAGAAGCAGAACTGGAACTACTACTCGCCATGACGGAATGTTGGCCGATTCTATCGCGAAGCAAATTGACGGGGAGGCACGCCAAAGACGGCGCGGTACTGCTCTTGCTGCAGATCGTTGCCGCGGCTTAGAAAGTGCTCACGAATCAGCCTAATCGAGTCACTCGGTTGGTGCGTCTGGTAGCGGGCAAAACGGTCCTGCACGTTTAGACTCGTCAGCTTGTCACGGTATCGCTCACGGAGCACGGGAAGCACAAAGTGTTTCCGCAGGGCCCAGTAGTGGCACGGATTGTAAGATTCGTCGAAATTGGGCGTGACGTAGTCCCGCATGTCGATCGGGCGGACGAGCGTCCACTTGCCGTTCACCAATTTGATGTAAGGGTCGCCGCCGGTGCAAAGATCGCGCGCCAACAGAAAGCCCTGGAAACTCGCCTCGATATCGGCGTGGGAAAAGATGCCGTCGACATAGCGCCCCACCCGGGAGTTCTCCCAACCGATACTCTGGAGCACAACCTCCTTGATGGCCTCTTCCTCGGTGGCGCCCCGCTCGATAGACTCCAGATAGCGGCCGTAACTAAGCCGCCCGAATCCGAAGAAGTGTGCGAACTTGTCGATGCCGCAATAGACGTCGCCGACGCGGATCGTCCGGGACATCGGGAGAACGTACGGAAACGAACGGCGCCGGTAGATGCTCATGCTCTGGTACTTCCAGAACGACACCGAATTCTCCGGGAAGCGGTCGACTTCTTCGGAGTGTTGGAGCCAGTTCCGGAGTTTGGAGGCCAGGAGGCCTCGGAAGAGGTTGCGGTAGACGTCCCTCGTCAGGTCTTCGGGGGCGCAGGGATTGGCGTCCCGGCGATTGCGTTCTTCCAGATAGCGTTCGGTTTGCTCATTAATGTACCGGTTCATGGCTTCGGACGAGTCGTCCAGCGTGATTCCCCAGGCAAGGTATTGGTCCGTTTCACCAGCCAGAGCGCAGGGCATGAGCGCGCCGAGTATGGTGAGATACAGCGAGGAGACACGTACCATGCTTGCCGACTTGACCTTTCGGAATATACAGGAAATACACGGAAAAACCAGCTCGCCGCAGGATCCTCCGCGGAGAATTAGACTATCGTGGAGTCACTAGCTATTTCCAGGAGGAAATTGCCGCGGTGCGGATCTCAACCTACAAGAAGTCCGAGTGTCAGTGAGCCTGGCGGTCGGGGCATCAAAAAGGCGTGCCAGCACACGAACTGCAGCGCCAGAAGGTAGTTAGATTCGAGGTCGCCTCTCCGATACCGACTCAAATCCTGGCCGCCTGCGTACCGTCCAGGTATTCTGTTGAGCATTGCGCTGTGCCGCCGCGCTCGGCGAGCGAGGCAGTACGGAAGAGCCCTCCCTCGGGTTTGCCACGCTCCTCGGACTTCCATGGCATTCAATCACGGGCGAGCCCCCTTGCCTTTTTGTTCTATCCCCTCTTGTTGCGGTACCGGGCGTGTATGGGGTACCTTCACGTCAGGAATTGGTGCAGCCTGCAGTCCTGGAGAAGCCCATGTCCGAGAGCGTCCCCGCTACGAACTTTCACGTGATGGTGAAACCCACGGGACCGATCTGCAATCTCGACTGCAAGTACTGCTTCTACCTGGAAAAGGAAGTCCTCTATCCCGACGTGTCCAAGTGGGCGATGAAGGACGAGGTGCTCGAGTCGTACATCCGCCAGTACATCGAGTCCCAGCCATCGCCGGAAATCTTGTTCGCCTGGCAGGGCGGAGAGCCGACCCTTCTCGGCGTGCAGTATTTCGAGCGGGTGGTGGAATTGCAGAAGAAGTACGCAGACGGCCGCCCCATCCGCAACGCGTTTCAGACCAACGGCATCCTTATCAACGATCGCTGGGCGGCGTTCCTGCGCGAAAACGATTTCCTTGTAGGCGTATCCATCGATGGCCCGCCCGAGTTCCATGACTACTACCGCGTGGACAAAGGCGGTCACGCTACCTCCGAGCGCGTGATGCGCGCCGTCCGCCTCTTGAAGCAAAGCGGCGTGGAGTTCAATACCCTCACCTGCGTGCAGCGCCACAATTCGACGAAGCCCCTCGATGTCTACCACTTCCTGAAGGAGATAGGCAGCGGCTTCATGCAGTTCATCCCCATCGTGGAGCGCATCGCGGAGAACACGAGCGAAACCGACCTGCGGCTGGTTCTCCCCACCTATGAACGCGACGCGCATGTGTCGGCGTGGTCGGTACGCCCGAAGCAATACGGCGAGTTTCTCTGCGCCATCTTCGACGAGTGGGTGCGGCAGGACGTCGGCCGCTACTTCGTGCAAATCTTCGACGTAGCCCTGGAGGCGTGGTGCGGGTACAACCCCAGCCTCTGTGTCTTCTCGCGGACTTGCGGCAACGCGGCCGCCCTCGAGCACAACGGAGACCTGTACTCCTGCGACCACTTCGTCTACCCGGAGAACCGTCTCGGCAACATCATGGAGAATCCGATTGCGTCCATGATGGCCTCGGCACAGCAACACAAGTTTGGCACGGACAAAGCGGATACGCTGCCCCAGTATTGCCTTGATTGTGAGGTGCGCTTCATCTGCAACGGGGAATGCCCCAAACACCGGTTCCTCAAGACCCCCACGGGGGAGGCGGGGCTCAATTACCTCTGCGAGGGATACAAGCGCTTCTTCACACACATCGACCCGTACATGCGCTTCATGGCAAGCGAGTTGAGCGCGGGCCGCCCCCCCGCGAGTGTGATGGGTTACGCGCGCCAGCACGACCTGAAGGTGCAGGGAAAGTCGAAGCCCGATCCCAATGACCCGTGCGTTTGCGGCAGCGGCAGGAAGTTCAAAAAGTGCTGCGGGCGTGTCTCTTGAGGTACCCTCGCCTGGGTACGGCAAAGAGAATGGGCACCCGGCGTACAGGGGTAAAGACCGGGCGCCCATCCGGACCAAGGCTAGTCCACACAGGTTTTTCCTACGGGAGACAGATTTGCGCATTGTTGTTTCAGCGGTGCTGCTTGTGTTGGTTGCCGCGGCCTGCACACAGGATCAGCAAACCCCAGTCCCGGAGGAGAAAACTGGACCGATTCTTATCTTCGCAGCGTCGAGCGCTGCAGATGTCGTAGAAGAGCTTGCGGCTACATACGAAGCCTTGACGGGGACACCAGTACAAGCAAGTTTCGCATCGTCCGCAACGCTTGCCCAGCAGATCGAGAATGGCGCCAGTGCCGCCGTCTTCCTTTCCGCCCATGTCGAATGGGTGGACTACCTGGAAAGGAAGGGCCTGGTTGCGGAACGAAGAGACCTTCTGGAAAACCGCATGGTTCTTGTCACACCCGCGAGCATGCCAGGCCCGATCCACTCGCTCGATGACTTGCGGGCCACTCAGGGGGTCAGAGTCGCGATCGGCGACCCGGAATCGGTCCCGGCAGGCACTTATGCGAAGCAGGCCTTGACGGCCTTGGGTCTATGGGACTCGGTTGAAGGCTCGGTGGTGCCGGCCCACACGGTGCGCCAAGTCCTGCTGTATGTCGAGCAAGGCGAAGTAGACGCGGGCGTGGTCTACGCTACCGATGCGAAGGCTAGTCAGCGGGTGAGAATCGTAGCCGAGCTTGATCCGTCACTTTCGGACCCCGTCGTATACCCCTTGGTTCTGCTCGATAAGGAGTCCACGCCCGCAAAAGCCTTCTTTGACTACTTGTGCGGGCCGGAAGCCGGGGCCGTGTTCCAACGTTACGGATTCGTGCTCCACAGCGGGACTAAGGAGTAGCCCCTGCGATGCTTACTGCAATCGAGTGGAACGCGCTCGGCCTGAGCCTCCAGGTATCTCTGGTGGCCGTTGCGGCCAGTCTTCCGTTTGCCATTGCCGTGGGCTACCGTCTCGCACGCGGGCAATCGCCGCTGCTCTGGCTGCTCGATACGTTGTCGAGCCTGCCCCTGATCCTTCCCCCGGTGGTGACCGGCTACCTGCTGCTCGTGTTATTTGGAAGGAACGGCCCTCTCGGAGCATTTCTCGAGCAGACCTTGGGCGTCCGCGTCGCCTTTACGTGGCTGGGTGCGGCCTTGGCGGCGGCAGTTGTGGGTTTTCCGCTCATGGTGCGGGCCATACGCTTGTCCTTCGAGTCGAATGACCGCCGGCTGGAGGTTGCGGCGCGCAGCCTGGGGGCAGGCCGCCTTTCTACGTTCCTGACGATAAGCCTGCCACTGGCCTCGCGCGGTATTGTGGCAGGGTCAGTGCTTGCCTTTGCACGCGGGTTGGGCGAATTCGGCGCGACTATCATGGTGGCGGGCAACATCCCCGGGCAGACGCAGACCATTCCCCTCGCCATCTACTCCATGGCGGAACGCCCACAGGGGATGGAGCAAACATGGCGGCTTGTCGCCCTGTGCGTGCTGCTCGCGTGTGCGGCGGTCATTGCGAGCCGCCTGCTCGAACGGCGCAGCCATGCTTGAAGTGCAGTGCAGGCATACCCATCCGGGCGGTTTCCGGTTAGATGCCCGTTTCTCATCGGATCAGAGAGTCGTGGCGCTTTTTGGCCCTTCCGGAAGCGGGAAAACGACCATGCTGGACGTAATCGCCGGAGTCCTGCGTCCTGATTCCGGGCGGGTGGTGCTGGACGGAGAGACGCTGACCGACGCGGAAGGCGGCATCCACGTGCCCCTCCACAAGCGCAGAATCGGGGTGGTATTTCAGGACCTGCTATTGTTTCCTCACCTCAGCGTGGCCGGTAACCTGAACTACCCGCGGAGATGGGGCCGGAGGGTCAACTCCCCTATCACCTTCGATAAGGTAGTTGATGTGCTGGAGCTAACGGCACTTCTGAGCAGAACCCCCCACAGCCTGTCGGGCGGGGAGCGGCAACGGGTTGCGCTGGGCCGGGCGCTGTTGAGCGGTCCCCGGCTGCTCGTCTTGGACGAACCGCTCGCGGCGCTGGACGAACCGCTGAAATCGCGCATCCTGACGTACCTGGACCGTGTGGTCCACGAGTGGGAAATCCCCGTCGTCTTCGTCAGCCACAGCCAGGCCGAGGTAAGGCGTTTCGCGGCGTGGTGCGCCGTGCTGGACAAGGGCAGCATCATCGCGGAAGGCACTCCCGGCAAAGCCCTTGGGACGCTGGGAGCGCTTTCCCTCCAGGACGATGCCGCACCGGCAAACCTCCTGCGTCTCGATAACGTCTCGTGCACCCAGGGCGCTTGCGTTGGGATGGTAGGCAAACAAGTTGTCCGGCTGCCCGGCCTTCCACAGAATGCGTCTGGCCCCGTGTACGTCCAATTCCCGCCCGAATCAGTCCTGTTGAGCCGGGACGACGTGCCTAACATCAGCGCCCGGAATCATCTCCGGGGGACCGTTGTTCACTTGGTAGAACAAGGCGCGGCGGTGTTCGTGGGGATCGACGTTGGGCAGATCATATGGGCGGAGGTCACACCCGGCGCGGTGCGGGACCTGAGCATTGCGGTGGGCAATCCCATTACCTGCCTTATCAAGGCCCACAGCTTGAGGGTGCTGGAGTAAACGCGGTAGTGGGCGATTCCGCCCATCGATGCCTTCAAATTGCGCATTATCCGAATACATGATAGAGTAAGGCGTTCTGGAGATCGTGTATGAGCCGTGGAACAGCGCATAGAAGCGTTGCGTGGGTTGCTCTCGTTGGTCTTGCGGCCAGCGTGTGCGCGACCCCGTTTTGCCTATGCCCGTGTTGCCATGCAGACGCACGTGAGCTGGCCCCTCCCACCCAGGAGGCCGCGTCCTGCTGCGAGGCGTCTGACGCCGCGGACCAAGCCGCCACTCGGAGTGTAACGCCGGACACCGAGTCCATATCGGCGTGCGACTGCGCGCCGCTGCCGCGGCAGCAACTCAATGCGGTAGTGGCTCCGTCGCCCTCCCAGCCTTTTGATGCTCTAGCGCTCGGTGATGTCGTCCACATCCACGAACTCGCGCTTGGCGTGCAGACACGCCGGGCCCTGGCGCCTTCATCAGCTACTGAGACGGGCTCCTCCTCCCCTCCTCCCGCTTTCATTGTCAACTGTTCTTTCCTGAACTGATTTCTAGCGTTCTATTTCTTCGGTTCGCGTGGTGCGCCCATTCGCACGGCGGCGGACATGCATGGGGTTCACCGTGACCGGTGACAACATTCGGAGTAATGAACGATGGACTCAGAATCTAACAAACACTTATCAATAAGACCACGGCGCTTAAACGTACATGCCGGCCACTTTAAGACGGCAGCCCTTCTCCTCGCAGTGGCCCTTCTAATGGGCTTTATGCTGAATGGCTGCATGAAGCCCGCGCCCAAACAAGATTCTGGCGGCAGCCAGGACACGAGTAGATCAGACACCGGCGAACAGGTGTGGACCTGTTCAATGCATCCTCAGATCCGCGTTCCGCAGCAGGGGAAGTGTCCCATCTGCGGTATGGACCTCATCCCGGCCTCAGAAACAGGCGCGGAAGATTCGCAGAGTTCATTGAGAACCCGCCAGCCCGGCGAGCGCGTCAATCCGATCCTCGCATGGAGTCTTTCATGATCGAGAAGCTGATCGAGTTTTCGTGCCGCAACAAGGCGGTGGTCATCATTGTTTGGGCGGCTATTGCCGCGTATGGCGTCTACGTGCTGGAACGCACTCCCGTGGACGCCATTCCGGATCTTTCCGAGAACCAGGTAATCGTCTTCACAGACTGGATGGGCCGCAGCCCCAAGGAAATCGAGGATCAGATTACCTACCCGTTGTCCGTGAATCTGCAGGGGCTGGCGGGCGTGAAGGCTGTGCGGTCTTCTTCTGAGTTCAACTTCTCGATGATCAACATCATCTTCAACGACTCGGTGGACTTCTACTTTGCCCGCACTCGTGTCCTTGAGCGGCTGGCTTTGGCCAACACCTACCTGCCTCAGGGCGTGGTGCCGTACCTGGCGCCCGACGCGACCGCGCTGGGCCAGATCTTCTGGTACACCGTTGAGGGCAAAGGGCGAGACCTTGGCGAGTTGCGGGCCTTGCAGGACTGGTACGTCCGCTACCAATTGAACGCGGTTCCAGGCGTTGCCCAGGTGGCAAGCGTGGGCGGCATGCCCCGCGAATACCAGGTAGACGTCACGCCCGAGAAACTGCGCGCCTACAACATTACGCTCGGCGAGATCTACTCCGCCGTGGCGCGCAGCAACAGCGCCGTGGGCGGAGGGGTGGTCCAAAAGGGAAACGCTGAGTACTTGATTCGCGGCGTGGGCTGGATCGAGGACCTCGACGACATCCGCCAGACGGTGGTCACTGAGCGCGAAGGGGTGCCGGTAACGGTAGGCGATCTAGCGACCGTCCAGATGGGCACGGAGTTCCGCCGCAGCGTCCTGGAAAAAGACGGCATGGAAGTCACCGGCGGCGTCGTCATGATGCGCTACGGCGAGAACCCGCTGGATGTGACGGAGCGCGTAAAGGAAAAAATCCGGGATCTGCAGAAGGGTCTTCCTGAGGGCGTCAAAATTGTGCCGTTCTACGACCGCACCCGTCTGATCGAAGGCTCGATCGACACCGTGACGACGATCCTCGAACACGAGATTCTCATCGCAACCGTGGCCATACTGCTCATCCTGGTCCATGTCCGTAGCGTGTTTGTGGTCATCCTCACCTTGCCACTGTCGATCCTGGTCGCCTTTATCCTGATGCAGTGGTTCGGCATCTCTTCGAATATCATGTCTCTGTCAGGGATTGCCATCTCGATCGGCATTCTGGTGGATCAGGCCATCGTGATGCTCGAGAACGCCACCCACCGGCTTACGCTACACTTCGGTGACGAGCGCATCAAAGGCGACACCACGGAGATCGTCGTGGGGGCGATGCGGCAGGTGGGCCGGCCCATCTTCTTTTCCGTGCTCATCATGGTGATCTCGTTCTTGCCCGTGTTTGCCCTGTCCGGCCAGGAAGGAAAGCTATTCCATCCCCTCGCGTTTACGAAGACGTTCGCCCTTATGGGCACGGCCATCATCTCGGTGACGCTGGTGCCGGCCATTATCCCGCTACTGATCCGGGGCCGCCTCTCGAAGGAGGAAAACAACTGGATCGTCCGCAGCGTCATCGACATGTACCGGCCGGTTCTTGGGTTTCTCATGAACAAACCCAAGACGGTGGTTTGGCTGTTTGTGATTCTTCTCGCCTTTGGTTATTACACGGC
>JADLCA010000796.1 GCA_020847495.1 Candidatus Hydrogenedentota bacterium
AATCGTGACCATTCCCGAATCTTGGGGGACGAGTTCCATTCGTCTGGAAACCGGTCCCATCGAGTACGCGGCTTCGGTCTCTCTGGATGGGAGGCTTGTGGGACATCTCCTCTGGCCCCCGTGGCACCTGGACATCTCCAAGTGTGCGCCTGGAAAACATGAGATTGTGATTCGTGTCGCCAACACACTAGCCAATGAGCTAACTTCGGAGCGTGTCGCGCAACTATGGGCTGCGAAATCCGGCCCGGGGTGGCCCAGTCCCTACCACGAGCGTGCACTCGTCTTCGAGCGCGAATCGCGGGGCGGTGGTATTCAGGGCCCTATACATCTGACGCGCCTCATCGAGAGTTCAGAATCGGCTTTTGACAACAGGTAATCGGCTCACGGCAAAGCCGCAGCAACAACGGAGTTGAGCCCCATGCACATAACTGCCCGTCCATTTCTCGCTGTTCTCCTCGCATCATGTGCGGTGAGCTTCTCATTGAGCGCGCTCGACATCACGTGGACGCGATCGTCAGGACAATTTCCGCCTGAATCGACGCCGGTGCTGATCCAGGAGTCAGATGCAACGCGCATCCTCGTGGTGAATCGCGGTGGCCAGCTCATGCGCTGGAATCTCGACGGTTCGAACGCGGGCCCCGGCCAGGATGGCACGGTGATTCAGTTGCCGGAGGGCGAGTGGTTCTCCGCGCCGCTGGTCGTGGAGTCCGAAGGAGTACCACGCGTCCTGCTGTGCAGCGGTAAGGGCCTCGTGGTTGCGCTCGACGCGGCGTACCAAATGCTGTGGCAATATCAACTGCCCGGCGAGACGGGCTACGGCGCGGCCGTTCCGTTGGAGTTCCCTGCGCACGTCGACACGGCTCCCTCGTTCTGCATCGCGGACAAGTCGGGCACAGTGACCAGCCTGAACGCCGACGGGTCCGTGCGCTGGCAGAAGGCGCTGGGTTTGGGCGAGTGCAAGACGATCATGAGTACTTTCAAAAGCGGGGAAGAAGCTTCCTTGCTGCTGGTGGGCGCTGGTTCGACGCTCCTGGCCTTGAACAAGGCTGGAGAGACCGTCTGGAGCCGCGACCTCGGCCAGACGATCTGCGCAGGTCCCGTGGCGCATGGCGAAGGCAATGACACCTTGATCGTATGCGGGGCGGGTACTGGATCACTTCATGCCTTCAACGGCTTCGGCGAGCCGTTGTGGAAAGCGCCCGTCGGCGATGAGATGGACAGTACCATCGTGTTTTGCGATACCCCGGGCGGCGCCTTGGTGTTGTGCAAAGGACTGTGGGGTAATCTGCACGCATTCAATCAGGAAGGCACACACCTGTGGACGCATCTCTATCGCGCCAAGAGCCGGGGCAAGCCGCTGGTCCTGATCAATTATGCGACGGGGGCGCAGGTCATTCTCATTACCACGTACGGTCAACAGGCGCTGCTATTCAACCTTGATGGGATCCTCCTCGATATGCGCCGGTTGGCAGGGGCCGCCAACGGCGCACTGTTGTTGCTACCCCATGCCGAAGGACATGACGCGCAGGTCCTGACCGTCACTGCTTCGCTTCTGGCCCACTGTCTGGAACTTGGGCCGGTGACATCGCCCTATGGCGAAGCGGGCGTGGCCGGCCATGTCCGCTCGAGGTTGCGCAGCGCGTCGTGGGAAGAGGAGCCCGCAATTACCGTCAGCAATCCGGGCGGCGCGCTGGTGCATGTGGACCTTTCCGCGCAAGTTGGAACTGCCCGAATCCTTCACGGGTGTATCACCGCGCAATCAGCGTTTGAAGTCCCGCTCACGCCATTTGCTGATTTCGCTCCCCGAGAGATCGACTATGTAGTCGAGGATGCACAGCGCAATACCTGTTCCCTAGGAAGCTGGAGCCCTAATCCAAAACCTGCTACAGCCGCGGCGCCTGCCGAGCAGAAGCTCCTTGCGCAGTCCACCGCGCCCTACGCCGGATTCGATGCGGAAGCTGCCATTCCTGCTGAGGAAGGCACACCGGCCTCGCTGCAAGTCGACCACCTGTACGTGGGCGAGGTCGATCAGGACGCCGTGGTGGTGACGTCCCAACTGAATCATCCGGTAAGCCTGGGCGTCTCCGCGTCGGCATTGAAAGCGTCAGACGGAACAGCCTTCGCCGGTGGAGTCCAGTTGTTCGAGGTTGTCACCACCGGCGCGTTCAATGGCGAAGACGTCGCCGACGCCCTGTTGCCGTTTGACAACCCCGTCAGGCTTCTACCGGGCCGATCCATCAAGATATGGGCGCAGGTGGATGCTCGCGGCGCTTCGCCGGGCACCTACACGGGTGCTGTGATGGTTCAGACGATTCCGGAGAGTGAGCAGTCGATCGAGATTCTCTTGACCGTGAATGTACTGCCGCTTGAACTGACAAAACCGTATCCGTTGACCCTGTGTACCTGGGACTACGTGCCCAACCAGTGGTTTCCCAATCGTACCGCGGAAGTTCTCGATGACATGGCGAACCACGGCGTTAATGTGTTTCCACGCAGCGTCGCCATGCCGCCCGCGACCGTGGACGAAGACGGCACGTTGACCTGCGATTGGTCGACGATGGATGCGCCGCTGGCGGAATTGAAGGGCAGGGGACAGGTCCTCTTCCAGATGGCGCACCCGCCGCTAACCTTCGCCAAGGAGCCAAGTCCTGAAGCGAAGCGAGACACGGAGATCGCCTATCTCCATCAGTGGCGCAATCATCTGCGCGAGTTGGGATGGAGCTATGCGGACTACGCTCTGTATCCCATGGACGAGCCGGGACTCGAACACGGCAAGCGCGTTCCTCCGTTCCTCGACGCTGCGTACCTGTTCCGCGCGGCCGATCCGCGATTCCGCATCTACACCGATCCCGTGCCGGGTCTTTCCCTCGCGGATTACGATCGAATTTCACCTTATGTGGATCTCTGGTGCCCGAACATGCGCTTGGTTTCCGGTTTGCTGGCGGATGATCTGCGTATCCAACGCATTCTGAATTCGGGCAAAGAGGTCTGGTCCTACGAATGCGTCGCGCAGGTGCTTTCCTTGTCGCCGCTGCGGTACAACCGCGCCAATGCATGGCGCGCCTTCTATTTTGGACGCGATGGCATCGGGTTCTGGACGCACTCTACAACGCAAACCAATCCCTGGATTCGGCGCAAGGACTTCAATGAATACGAACTCGTGTACCCCGGCGAACTGCCCATCCCCAGCGTCCGCTGGGAGGCCGTGCGCGACGGGCTCGAAGACGTGGCGGCCATCGCCCTGTTGCAGCGCGCCATCAAGCAGAACGAAGAGGCAGGAACGAAAACGGATGCGGTGCAGCAGGCGAAGGAAGCGCTTGCAATCGCGCAGCGCGACATCATGGAGTTGTCGGATCAGGCGTTCATGGAAAGCCGGGACTATCTGCGCTTGGGTGATCGTCGAGTCTGGCACACGCCCAGCGATGTGGAGACCTACGAGCGCCACCGGGCCCGCATCGCCGAGTTGACGCTCGCACTGAACGCGCCGTGACCAGTCCCCTGTAATGAAATTCCCTGTAGCGCCCGGCTTCCACGCCGGGCGTCTTCCTATTTGCCTGGGCGCAGAATGTAACGTCTACCGGGCTCTGTGCCAAAGCGAACGGTGTTGTTGTCCGGCAAATGCACCGCCACCGCTTGCCCATCGCTCGTGACTTCAAGCGGTGCGCCAGCGCGCACGGCGCATCTATTACCCAACGTTGACACGATTGTCACCTCCGTCAGCTTCCCGCCCTGCCACGCAAGGTCCACTGTGAAACCGCCGCGCGCGCGAAGCCCCTTAACGTTTCCATCGGCCCATGACGGCGGTAACGCCGGCAACAGTACAATCTCGCCAGTGTGACTTTGTAACAGCATCTCCGCGATGCCCGCGGTGGCCCCGAAGTTACCGTCAATCTGAAACGGCGGATGATTATCGAAAAGATTCAGCAACGTCGATTTCGCGAGCAGTGCGTTGATGTTATCCGCGGCGAGC
>JADLCA010000797.1 GCA_020847495.1 Candidatus Hydrogenedentota bacterium
CCCATTGATTGGCCGTCATCCATGCGTGCGGCCACGACACGCTTTCGAAGGTCCAGGGACGTTGCTCTCATGCCCACATTCTAACATCGTAGGCATAATAAAGTAAACTGCTCTAGTACACGGATGACGTCGTGCAAGGCACGCGGTTTCTGTCGTCCCTACGGGACTGCACGAAGAGGGGGGCGCGGTGGACCCCGGATTGAAATCCGGGGCTACTTTCTGTCGGCCCTACGGGACTAGCATTCGGGACTTGCATTCGGGACTTGCGGCCGGGACCTGCAGGGCAGCGCTACTACGGGCAGCCGTGCTTTTGAAACACGCTCTTAGTCAATTCCATCCCGGCCATCCAGTAGTCCTTTCAAAACTCCTGGTTTTCGCCAGAACTCCACCCTCGTGAGAAAAGCAGCAATTCGTAGTCCCTTTAGTTTGCCCCTAAGTTTTGGTCATTTTCATGGTCTGCCACGCGGGTGCGTGGCGTTCCCAGGCTCAACTGCCGATTTGGGGTAGATGGCAGGAAACCAGCAACAGACCAAAGGTACTTGTGGATGCGCATCAGCTGGGAGCGCAGCATCCTTGCTGGCATACTGAAAAGCCGGCAGGGATGCCGGCGCTCCCAGTGGGTCGCCCTTTCGCCGGCCATTTCGCTTTGGTCCGGACTCCGCACCACCTGAAGTTGGCGCCGTTCGGGTCAGTCTAATTCGGCTGTTCAATTCAGGATTATTGCGTTGCCACTGCGTAGACCTTCGCGTTCGACAGCCGAACGCTCAGCACACAGTCCGCGGGCAGGGATTCCAGGGGCCACGCCAGGGGGATGCGTTTGCCTTCGGTTCCTTCGATGCGTTGGGGGGCGGCGCCGTCGACGGGCTTGCCTGCGCCATCCAGCAGGGAGACTTCGATCCAGCCGTTGCGGGCGTCGGCGTTAAGCGCGAGGGCGGCGTCTGGACGTTCGAAGGGTTTTGTCTTGAATGAACCCTCAGTCCCTTCCGCCACGGCCGCGACGATGCGGCCGGGCACGTAGGCCACGGTGACCATGGCCCCGTCTTGCCACATGGCAAAGTGCATCTTGCCCGATACCATGAAGGGGTCGGCGTAACTCCAGAACCCGAGGTCGGTGTCGCGGAATGGCCGCACCCAGGTGCGCGTATCTTCGCTGACCACGAGTTCGTACTTGAGAATGGCGCTGTGCAGTTTGGGCTTCTGGGGGTCCGCATAGTACTTCATGATCAATCCCGCGTAGCCGCTGCCGTACTGGAAGACCTTCATGAGATAGAACTCGGTCTCGGGCGGGTCCTGGGCGTCGGGCCGGAGAAAGACCTCCTGCGGCGTCCAGGTTTGCAGGTCTTCGGAGGTGCGGATGCAGAGCACGCGCTTGAACTTGTCGAGGTTATCGGGGTAGGGCTTGTCCGGCCACGGTTCAAGCGAAGTCTGATAGAGGATGTACTCGCCCTTCACATAGATGAGGCTGTAGGCGTCGTTGTGTTCGGTGAACACGGCGCCGGAGAGCTTCTCCCAGACGCGCCCGTCGCGCGAGGTCGCGCGCATGGCGCCGGCCTCGCCCGTTTCCGCGGGCTGGTCCCAGTAAAGCATCTGAAGCATGTCTCCCGCCTCGACAATCTGAAACACGTTGAATCCGCCCCAGGTGGGTTTGTGCGGTGAGCGGCGTAGGCACACGTTGTTCGGCCCGCCCCAGGGCAGAGGCTCGGATGACAGCTCGGGCAGTGTCCATTGGCCATCTCGTATCTCGCCGAGGCAGAGAGTCCGTTGGTCCGAGTACTCGGTCTCTCCTTTGTTGACGCGCTGGTACCAAAGCTGCACCACGTCGCCTGCGGTGCGCGTAGCGACCGGCGCGTACCACAGCGTGGGACGTTCCGCATCCTTCTCCATGAGTGTCATACCCGGTTCCGGCACCTGCGCTTCAAGCCGGACCCCCTGCGGATCGACAAGGTCGGTAGGCAGCAGGACCGGCATGGAGACTTCCGCGGCAGCGGAGAGTAGCAGTGCAGTGGCGAGAACGAGAGATGACATGTTTCAATCCTCCGAAGGGGTTTACCCGAGAAACGGCAGTTCAGTTCGTGCAATGTCGTGAGGTTGCATTGGGGCACAGTTTTGGAAAGAACGGTGCCATCACCTTTTGGGTGAGTTCCGTCCGACTGTCAAACCGCTGCCATCTTCATGGTTTGCCACGCTGGTGCGTGGCGTACCCAGGTTCGACTGCCGTTTCTAGGTTGATGCGAGTCCAGTTCCTAGCGAAAGATCGGGCGCTGATAGGGAATGTACGTGGAGCCCATCGGCACCCCGAAACGGCGAGGCTCCCCTTCATTCACCAGGGTGATGGCCCGGATGCAGTAGGCGTGGTCCACGGGGCCGTTCGCCGCCGCGACGCGCTCTTCCATGTGCTTCAGTGCGCCGGCCGCAAGGCTCTTGTCCTCGGCACGGGTCGCGGCCAGGACCCACCAGTACAACTGCGCGGTCGAGCATGAGTCCAATTCGGGATACAACTGCCGCACTTGCCGCAGCGTTTCCTTGGCTTCGCGCTCGGAGAGCGGCCCCTTGGCTATCGCGGCCAGGCTGGCAAGCCCCACACCGTTGAAGGCCTGGGATCCACCGTTTGCGACTTCAGCAGCTTGCGCCTTCTCCCCCGGGTACAAACCGCCATCCGCCTGCATGCGCTCGAAGCTCTTGTCGATCTTGCGGCGCGCGTAGTAGATTTCGGTGTTCCACGCATGCTCGCGCAGGCTTCGCGCAATCTGCCGGCTGTGATAGAGGCCGTCATACGCTTCGGCGCTCAGGAGCGTGGGCTTGACAGGCGTTTCGGACCCCGCGACCGCAAGCCCGTCGTAGTCGAGCCCGGCCATCAGCTGTTCGTGCGCGCTCCACAGCTTCGCCTGCTCGCGCAGCAGGAAGTAGCGGTCATGGGTGAGGATGCGCCGGGTATTCGCGCATTCCAGGAAGGACGCGGCGGCGGACACGTTGTCGTGCATATCGCCGACTGGCTGATAGTTATCCCGCGTGCCGCGATACTCCGCGATGCGGCCATCCGGTGTCATGTGTTTGAGGTACCAGTCCGTCCATGAGATGGCGCCGTCCAGGTAGGCTTTGTCGTCGGTTACGCGGTAGGCCTCAAACAAGCCGAGCGCGGCTTGGTTGCCCCAATACGGGACGATGGCGATCTCGTCTCCCGAACTTGCCGAAACGATGGCGCCATCAGGGAGTTGGCAGGACAGGATAGCGTCGGCGTGCGCGCGGATCTCGTCAACGGGCAACGCCGCGAGGATGAGCATAACAAG
>JADLCA010000798.1 GCA_020847495.1 Candidatus Hydrogenedentota bacterium
AGGGGGCGAAGGGGGATGTTCTTCTCATTCTCTTGTAAGAAAGCCCTCGCTCGGTATACCAATACATATGGAACGAGGTGCCGCCTTGACTGACGAAGCCAAAAACTCGCTGTTCATGAACTGGCTTGGCGAACACAGCGCCGCAGTCATGAAGGTGGCGCGCGCGTACACCCTCACGCACGAGGAATGCCAAGACCTCGCACAGGAGATTCTGCTCCAGGCGTGGCGGTCCTTGCCGGCATTCGAGCGCAAGGCGAACGCGGCGACGTGGTTCTATCGCGTGGCGTTGAACACTGCGATGAATTGGCACAAGAAGGACAAACCCCGCCGCTCGCGACAACAGCCGCTGCTGGATGTGCAAGTTGTCCCTGCGGAGGGCGTTGACAGTGCCGGGCAAGCGCAGCAACGCGAAATCGTGGAGCAGCTCTACAGCGCCATCCAAAAGCTACCCAAAGGCGATGCGGCGTTGGTGCTGCTCTACCTGGACGATTTGAGCTACCGCGAGATGGCCGACGTGCTGGGGATCTCGGAAAGCAACGTGGGCGTGAAACTCAATCGCGCGAAAAAGGCACTGACCGCGCTGATGAATGGGGTAACGCAACTATGAGCCCGGACAAATTCCAGGAAGCATGGCAGGCCGAGTCCGCGAAGTCGCGGATCACGATCGATGCCAGCCTGTTGCTCAAGGAAGTGCAGCGCTCTCAACAGGATCTGCGCGCCACGATCTTCTGGCGAGACTTCCGTGAAGTAGGCGTTGCGCTGGTGATGCTGCCATTGTGGTTCGTCTTGGGGTATGCATTCTCATTGCCTTGGACCTGGTACCTCACGGTGCCGGCTCTTCTTTGGACTATCGGGTTCATCCTCGTCGATCGGTTGCGCCACAAGCAGAAGGCGCCTGCACCGGGCGAATCGCTGTTGACCTGTGTGAAGGATTCCCTGGCTCAGGTGGAGCATCAAATCTGGCTCCTGCGCAACGTCGCCTGGTGGTACCTGTTGCCATTCACCATTGCGATCCTGGCGTTCTTTGCTCAGACTTCCTGGCGTACGTCGAATAACTGGGGTGAGTTTCTTGCCAGCATGACAGCTTCATGCACCTTTCTGTTTGTGCTCTATGGTTTCATCTACTGGCTGAACCAGTATGCCGTCCGGAAGCAGCTCGTGCCCCGTCGCCAGGAACTCCTCGCGCTCCTCGCAAGTCTCAGCGATGAAAAGACCGGCAACGTGAGCGGCGAATATCCCCTGCTCACGAGTGCGAAGCGCACCTCCTCTTCTGCCCGGCGAGTATTCATCGGAAGCGTCCTCTTCGTGGTCTTCCTGTCAATTGGCATCGCGGGCATTTTGATTTCCAATCGCCCTGAGGAAGACTATCCAAAGCTATCACCCTTCGCTGCAGTCCGGTGGCAGAAATCCCAACCGGAAGTCCAAGTCAGCGGCGAGTGGTACAAACTTATCTCGCTAAACGGCCTCCCCGCTTCGGAGATCGTCGCGTTCAGTCAGGAAACCTTCGGCGACAAGTGGCAAAAGCGATTCGAAGAGGATCTCGTCGAACTGCTCTCCCGCATGGGACACGAGCCGGACGACACGGTCACGCTGGTGGTCCAAACGCTGGACACAGCAGAGACGCGAACGCTCGAAAGCGTGCCCATGACCTATGCCAACCGCAAAGCCATACGCGATGCCGCCCAGGCCCGGGAGGGTGGGTAGCGGCCGCAGGATCTGCGTCCCGCGCACATGAAACAGGGGGGTTGTCAAAAGACCGCACGCTCAACGCCGCTCCAGTCCAGATACGTCGCTTCCACGATCTGCCGCTTTGTCCATTTCCGCAGTAGTGCTATTCTTGCCTCGACGCTCAACCAATATCGCGAGAATGCGCCTCTCTGGCGGGACAGTGTACGGGAGTCTAATAAGTTCATGGCCCTAATCCTGTGATTCCTTCCTCAATGAAGCCCGCGAAGAACACATTCGGAGTCGCAGCCGCCGACATCACGCCACCCGTCGGGGTGACGCTCATGGGATACGACCCGCGTCCATCGGAGTCCATCGGCCATCCGCTGCGGGCCGAAGCTCTGGCATGCGCGGGTGAAACGGGCGGTTGGATACTAATCAGCGCGGATGTCTGCGCGTTCGCATCGCGGCTGACTTGCCGGCTGCGCGAGGATATCGCACGGGACACCGGGCTGCCTCCCGCGGCCGTGATGCTGACGGCGACGCACACGCATTCCGGGCCGCATGTGACCGACGCGTTCTGGTGCGAACGCTCAGAGTTGGAGTCGGCGTATTTCCGGACCTTGCGCGATCGACTGCGGGATGTGGCGAACCGGGCTTGGAATGCGCGGTCTCCCGGCACGCTGGTCCATACACAAACGGCCGCGCCGGAGTTGGGCTGCAACCGGCGTGTGCAGAATGCGGACGGCACATGGAGCAATGAATGGAACGACCCTTCCGGACGGCACACCGGGTATTGCGATCCGGCCGTGGACGTGGCCGGGGTGCGGCGAGAGGACGGAACTGTCGACGTGCTCCTGGTGAACTTCGGCTGCCATCCCGTGTGTTTTGGCCCGCAGAGTCGCGCGATATCCGGAGACTATGTCAGCTACCTGAAGGATGACCTCGAAGCCCGGGGGGATGCGCGTACCGTGATGTTCACGGTTTCCGGTCATGCCAACATCGATCCGCGCGACTGCGTCCAAGGCGACCCACGTGTGGTACAGGAAATGGGGGAGATGCTTGCATCCCACGTCCGCGGGTCCCTGTCTTCCCTCGTTCCGGTGGACGGCACGGGGGTGGCCGCGATCGAGGAACCGTGGCAGTTCGACACCACATGGACACTCGAAGGCCGCGTGAGGATCTACTTCCCGCACGCGGACCGCGGATGCCGCGTGAATACCGGCGTGTCCGCGCTGGCCGCGGGTTCGCTGGTCCTGCTCGGATTACCCGGCGAAACGGTCAGCGAGTACCGGAGATGCTTCCGGCGACGCAGCCCGTTCGCGCATACGATCCTGGTTTCGCTCGCGAACGACTTCATCGGCTATCTGCCAACAGACGCGATCCTGAAACAGGGAGCGTATGAGGCCGCATTGTCCCCGCTGAATCCGATGGAGGACGCGCTTACCGCGCGGGTGGACGCCGCACTGAAGCGGGTCCATACTGCCGTCCATCGTGAACCACTCGCAGACATGCCATCCGAAAATCGCCTGGCAGAGGGTCCGAGCGACATGCATTAGATCGCGTCTGCCTCTCGTCATCATGCCGATGAGCGGTCCCCGAGGTGGCATGGGCATCCGTGCCCATGATCTTCTCCCCACGGGCACCCGTGCCCGTCCTCTCCATCCCCCAAGGCAATTCTCCACAGATCGCAACCACACCAGCATTTACAAACACGCGACTCTTTCGTACTGCCTCGCTCTCCGAGCGCGGCAGCTCAAGCCTCTACTTTGCCCATAGCCGATGGGATCCCATACGTCCGGCGGAACGGTTTCCCCACCCCCGCCTTCTCCTGTTCCCCTTCACCATCCGCACTATTGTCTCTTTTACGCAGTAGTGCTATTCTTGCATCGGCGCCCGCATGACTACTGGACCAAGATTCCAGGGAAGTCTGAATCGGTCAATGAAACACAGGCCTCTTGATTTCCAACTGGGGCAAGACGTGGGAAGATTGCATGGCCGAAGCACTCATTCCGAAACATGGAGGCTATCGCCACCTGAAGAGCTTTCAGGTGGCGCAACTCATTTACGATGTCACGGTGCGCTTCTGCGACCGCTTCATCGAAAAGCGTAGCCGCACCCATGACCAGATGGTGCAGGCCGCCCGTTCGGGCGTGCAGAACATCGCCGAGGGCAGCCAGGCTTCTGGAACTTCAAAGAAGACCGAACTCACATTGACGAATGTGGCGCGCGCCAGTCTCGAGGAGTTGCGCCTCGACTACGAAGACTTTTTGCGCCAGCGCGGCTTGCCCCTGTGGGATCGCGCCGACCCGCGTCGGCAGGCGCTCATCGACCGACGCTGCGCCACTGCCGACGAGGTGGCCGCCTGGGTGAGGCAGTGTGGACAAAGTGGACTGAGGGGACTGAGTGGACAAGGTGGACTGAGTGGACAAGGTGGACAAGGTGGACAAGGTGGACAGGCTAGTCGAGGTGGACCCCGTAGACACGCTCCCTACGAGGAGATAGCCGCAAACGCCGTACTGGTGCTTCTCGCCGTGGCCTGCGCATTGCTCGATCGGCAGATCGCCGCACAAGCAGCCGCCTTCGAGTACGAAGGCGGCTTCACCGAGCGCCTCCACCGCGTGCGCTCCGCCAACCGCTCCACCCCGTCCAGCAAGTCCACCCCGTCCACAAAGTCCACAAAGTCCACAAAGTCCACAAAGTCCACAAAGTCCACAAAAGGCCTCTGACCCTTGCTCGACACCGTACATCCTCTGCGCCACCCCGCAGAAACACACAAAAAGCCGGAGCGCCTTTCAACGGCGCTCCGGCTTTGAACTATCTTCCTGAAAACCTACCCGCTTACGCGGCGGTGGTCTTGCGGCTCTTCGCGGTGGCTTTGACGAACTTCCCGGCCTTGATGTAGCGCGCGCACACGCGGATGCGGCGGACGGTCCCGTTCTCGTCCACGACGCGGATCTTCTGCAGGTTCGGCTTCCAGCGCCGCTTCGAGATGCCGGTCACATTCTGACCGATACCGCCTTCGCGCTTCGCCTTACCGCGCCGGATGACGCGCTTGCCCATCTGGGGCTTCTTGCCGCTGTATTCACATACTCGAGACATGTCACTCTCCCGGAAGTTTCCAACTGGCGCGCCACCGAATTGGTTGGGACGCGCAACCGTGTTATACTCTCGCTCCAAAGGCCACCGAGTCTACCACACGAATGCGAATATTTCAATTCTCCCATAGTGCCCCGGGCATAACCCTGGAATCCGGCGCCACGAGCCGCCCTGCAGCCGCCCTCGCAAGGCGGTGCCGCGCGGCCGCGCTGGTGCTGCTGGGCCTTGCCTGCGCGGCATGTGTCCGCCAGGGCAGGCAGTTGGAGACCAACCCGCTGCCGCCCGACACGCCAGAAATCTCCACGATCCTCCAGGACTTGGCGAGCAATGACGCCGCGTTCCAGAACTTCCGCGCGGCCATCAGCCTTACGCTCGAATCCCCGAAGTTGACTGGAATACAGCAGTTTGACGGCGGGTACGTTGCTTTCCGCAAGCCGGACAGCCTTTGTGTCCAAGGAACCATGAAGCCGCTTGGCACCATCGCCTTCCGCCTGACCTCGGCCGGGCGCGAGTACCTCATCGAGTTCCCCACCAAGCGGGACGATGAACGCTACTATTACCAACTCGAAGGCGAGCAGTTCGAAAACGTCCCCTTCAACGTCTACCCCTCGGACATCGCCCGCGAGATGTTCACGCCGGAGGACTGGGACTCGATCAACCCCCGGCACGCCCGCATCATCGCCTACGACAGCACGGCCCAGGAGGCGACCCTCCTGATCGGACCCGCCCGGCGCCCCGAGCGGCGCATCGTCGTCCGCGGCGCGCCCTGGGTCATCGTGGAGAACGAGCGCCTGTCCGAGGACGGCATCACCCTGGCCTTGAGTACCTTTGCCGATTACCAGGTGGTGAACGGCGTCCGTTTCCCATCAAAGATCGACGTCACGTTCCCCACCGAATCCACCCGCATGACCTTCGAGATGCGCAACATCCGGGTCAATACGGATCAAGTCAACGACACCCTTTTTACCATCAACTGGCGGCCCAAGAATGACCATGCAGCTCACAGCACTGAATCCCGCTGAAATCGCGGAGTCCCTCAATCTAAAACCCTTCCAGGGGAAGCAGATCTTCCGCTGGCTTCACCAGAAGCAGGTCTTTGACTTCGACCGAATGAGCGACTTGTCAAAAGACCTGCGGAAACGCCTCACCGAGGAGTGTGCCGCCAGCCAACTCGAACTCGTCCGTATGTCCGCGTCGCCGCGCTCGAACGGCACCAAGAAAGCCCTCTTCCGCCTGGCGGACGGCGAGACCGTCGAGTCGGTCCTCATCCGCGACCGCGAGCGCACGACGCTCTGCCTCTCGACCCAGGTCGGCTGCGCGGTGAAGTGCGCCTTCTGCGCCACGGGCATGTCTGGCTACACCCGCAACCTGAATCCCGGTGAGATCGTCGAGCAGGCTCTTTACCTCTTGCAAGATGAAAACCTGGGGGAGAAGACCCCGAACATCGTGTTCATGGGAATGGGGGAGCCCTTCCGCAACTACGACGCCACCATCAAGAGCATCAAGCTGCTCATGGCGCCCGAAGGCCTCGGCATCGGCGCGCGCAGGATTACGGTCTCGACGGCCGGCGAGGTGAAAGGCATCGAGCGCTTCGCGTCCGAGGAATGGCAGGTTCGCCTCAGCGTCTCGCTCCACGCGGCCAATGATGAGCTGCGCACGAAGCTGGTCCCCCTGAACAAGAAGTACCCTATCGAAGTCCTCATGAAGGCTATCCGCGACTACGTCGAGCGCACCGGACGACAGATGACCTTCGAGTGGACACTGCTGGATGGCGTGAACGACTCGCCCCAAGATGCGGAGGAGCTGATTGGCTTGGCCACGCGCGTGAAGGCCATGGTCAACTTGATACCTTACAACCCCGTATCCGGCCTGGGTTTCTCGCCCCCGCCCCTCGACCGCTGCCAAGCCTTCCGTGACGCCCTCGAAGAAGCCGGAGTCAACGCCACGCTCCGCCGCGAACGCGGTCAGGACATCGACGCCGCCTGCGGCCAACTCCGCCGGCAGCACCTGGCCACCGCCTGAACCGTAGAGCGGGATTTGTTCCCGCCCATCCGGAAAAGGCGGGCATCATCCCCGCCCTACAAGACTGCCTTCGTAAACGCCGTCCGATCCGTCCGATCTATTCTTCCCCTGTCCCTTGCAACCCAGGCTCCACCCGCCCGATATCGATTCCCAATTCCTTTTCCAGCGCATCGTGCCGCGCATTCAAATCCTGCTCGACCACCTGCCGCATCCGCTCCACTTCCTCTTTCGACTCATCAGTCGGGGGCGCGATCGGCTCACCAAATACGCAGTGGATCCTCGAAAGCGGCTTCGGTACCAC
>JADLCA010000799.1 GCA_020847495.1 Candidatus Hydrogenedentota bacterium
CGGAGGCGGAGTGGCAAAGCGGGGGGTATGCGGACCATCCGCCTTGGAGAGGCCGATGGTATCGCCGTCACCCTTACCAGAGGATTGGGATTCCGGTTCCGTCAATGCCCGGCTCACGACGAACACGGTTCCGCCCACGGCAATTTCGTCTCCGGGGCGCAACGTGGCTTCGCGCACGGGTTCACCGTTAACCAGGGTGAGGTTGCTGCTACCCAAGTCGCGGAGGCGTAGCTCACCCTTGTCCAGGTACACGGCGCAATGCTGGCGTGAAATGAGAGGATCGGCGATGGTGACGTCGCATCCGCGACCGCGCCCAAAGACGAGAGAACGCTCCTGGATGGGCCAGGATGACCCGCGAATCGCCCCCAACCGTGCCGTTATCCAGTACAAGGGCACCCCTCCCATTGACGCGAACCGGCCGGTCATGGCCAAGCCGGGCTACCATAGATTCTATAATACATCCCAAGCGTCTCTAAGTCTATGAATCAGGCGGTGTTTGACTTGGGGCAAGGCCTTTTGCTAGTCTACGCGGCAACCCTGTATGCGGAGGTCCTCGCGAGGTGAGCGTTTTGCAGGTTCCGCTTTCCGTTGTCTCCGGCGAAGCGTTGCGCATCGATCTGGAGACTGCCGGGCAGAGCCTTCAACCCGAAGGGGTTTCGGGACTGCCAGTTGGTCCCGTGCGCATCAAGGGGACGTTGAGCGGCGACGGGGTGCAGTTCGTTTTCAACGGGCGCGTGGCGGGTACCTTCACGGGGACATGCGCGCGATGTCTCGGGCCTGCGGATATGCCGTTCGACGTGGAAGCGGTCTGGGTGTTTTCGCAGGGTCCTCTCCCCCACCCTCTGGAAGATTGGGAGGAGGAGGAAGAGGATGAGGAGGATGACGGCGTCACACGGATTCCGCTCGACGGAAACGCCATTGACCTGGCCTTGGCCGCGTGGGAAGAGATCGTGTTGGCGATGCCGCTAAGGCTATTGTGCAAAGAGACTTGCGCTGGGTTGTGCCCGGAATGTGGCGCAAATCTGAATGACGCCCGTTGCGGTTGTGCCGCAGGGATGAATGAAACGACTTTTGCCAACAAGGGATTGAAAGCGTTGGGAGATCTGTATCCCGACCTGAAACCCGACCGTTCGGAGGATTGACCGTGCCGGTACCAAAGAGACGAACCGGGAAGACCCGGAAGAACACGCGCCGTTCCCACCACGCGCTCAGCAAACGCATCTTCTCGGATTGTCCGAGCTGCGGAGAGCGAATCATGCCGCACCGGGTGTGCCCCAAATGCGGGCACTACAAGGATCGCCTCGTCGTAAGCACCGAAGGCAGCTAGACCCACTCCGGGTTGGCGGGAGCCTGCCATGCGAATCGCCGTAGATGCCATGGGGTCCGACAACGCGCCACTGCCGGAAGTCAGGGGTGCCTTGAAGGCAGAGGTATCGAGTGACGTCGAGATAATCCTCGTCGGCGATGAGCCGCGCCTGAAGAGCGCACTCGGAACCGCCACGGCCCGCCACAAGGTGTCCATCGTGCCCGCTTCCGAAGTTATCACGATGGATGACGTTCCCATGCTCGCAGTGCGCAAGAAGAAGGATGCCTCACTGCTGGTGGCCATGCGCATGGTCAAACAGGGCGTCGCGGACGCGGTGGTCAGTGCGGGCAACACAGGCGCGGTGATGGTGGCTTCGAGGACCATCTTGCGTCCTATCCAGGGTGTTGCGCGGTCGGCAATCTGTCAGCTTCTTCCCACCATGAAGGGCACTTGCCTCGTACTCGACCTGGGCGCCAACGTCGATTGCAGCGCCCGGCATCTATGCGATTTCGCGGAGATGGGTGTCGTGTACTCGCGCGAAGTCCTGGGCAAGGACAACCCGCGCGTTGGGCTGCTCAACATCGGCGAGGAACAAGCCAAGGGCAACGACCTGGCGAAGACCGTGCACCGCAATCTGCGCGCGGCTCCTCATGTGAACTTCATTGGCAATGTCGAACCAAAAGCCTTGTACGCCGGCGCGGCCGATGTCGTCGTGTGCGACGGCTTTGTGGGCAATGTTGTCTTGAAGACAAGTGAGGGCGCGGGCGCGCTCATTCGCCACCTGCTCGCCAAGGAGCTGCGCTCGAGTTGGATCAGCATGCTGGGCGCCATTCTCAGCCGCGGCGCGTATAAGCGCCTGAAGCGGACCGTGGACCCCAATGAATACGGAGGCGCCCCGTTGCTTGGCATCAACGGAGTCGTGATCATTATGCATGGCGCGTGCTCCCACGTCGGCGTGGCGAACGCCATCGAAATGGCCTGTCTGGCAGTCAAGCACGAAATCAATAAGCATATCGAGGAAGGCATCTCCGAGTTACGCGACACGGTCGCCCACCTCGACGGAAGCCTTCCTTCACTGGGACGCCGGGTCAACAATGCCTGAGCCGCGGCGGCGCGGGATCACCTGAACATCGCAGGCGCAAGACGCGTCATCCCCAATGCAGCAAACAAGCACGACCGCAATCACGGAAAGGGACTACCTTGAGCGAGTTTTCAGGTAAGACGGTGTTGATAACGGGTGGGACACGCGGCATCGGCCGCGCCTGCGCAGTCGCGTTCGCCCGCGAGGGCGCACAAGTGGCCATTTGCGGCAGGACCGCTGCCACGGCTCAAACCGCCGCCGCGGAGATTGCCGCGGAGACCGGCGGCAAGATCGCCGGTTTCGAGGCCGACATCGCAAGCAGCACCGCCGTGGACGCGCTGGTCAAGAGCATTACCGAGGCGCTCGGGCCTATTTACGTGCTCGTCAACAACGCGGGCATCACGCGCGACGGGCTGCTCATGCGCATGAAGCCGGAGGACTGGAGCGCCGTCATTGACACAAACCTGACGGGCGCCTTCAATTGCTGCCGCGCCGTGAGCCGCGACATGCTCAAGCAGAAGGCCGGCCGTATCATCAATGTCTCGTCCATCATCGGCATTCGTGGACAGGGTGGCCAGACGAACTACGCTGCCGCGAAGGCGGGTCTCATCGGCTTTTCAAAAGCCCTCGCGCAGGAACTCGCGTCCCGCAACATCACGGTCAACGTGGTGGCCCCGGGCTACATCGACACCGACATGACCGCGGTGCTGAGCGAGGAACTGCGCGCCGGACTCATTGAGCGCATCCCCATGCGCAGGCAAGGCACTGGCGAGGATATTGCCGCGGCCGTGAAGTTCCTCGCGGGAGAGGGCGCTGCGTATATCACGGGCGCGGTGCTGCAGGTGGACGGCGGTCTGGCGATGTAGGCGTGTCCGTAACGCTGGGGCTTGACATCCCCCTCAGCCCTGCGGGCCTGCCCCCTTCAAAGGGGGACGCAGAGCGCGTGCCCTTTGGCCCGCGCATTTTTCGCGCCAGGAGTCCAGGTGTTGCCTTCAAGTCCTTTCGTAATTCATGGATATAGTGTTGCAAGCGTCCCCCTTTGAAGGGGGTGAAGGGGGATGTTCTTCTCTTCGTCTTTGTGCGGAAGCGCGCGTCATCAGAGATCCGCGGTGGAAATGCCGTAGACGTGAACGCCGTGGTAGGCGTCGTGCACGAAGAGGGCCTCGCGCAAGGTTCCTTCGCGCCGGAACCCGACTCCCTCGAGAAATCCTTGCAGCCCTTTTTCATACTCGGCGGCGGGAACCGTAAGCCGCCGGATCGATTGTTGCCCCCCTGCCTCTTTCAAGATTGTGCGGAACCCTTTGCGCACATCCTCCGCCGCATAGTCGGCTTCATCGTGCATGTAGACCCACGCCTGCGCGGCGCCCGGTTCGCGTTCGGGGCGCAGCTTGATCAGTCCAAATGAAGCGCCGTTCTTCTTGACGAGAATCATCTCCTGGTCAATAGTGCTCGGATGCAGCGCGTCCATTTCCCGATCGTATTTCGTGGTAATCAGAATGCCCTTCTCGTTGAAGAGAAAGTACGAGGCTGTATTCCAGTTCTCCCAGTTCATGAGCATTTCGGCGTCGCGCTCTTCAATCGGGCGCATGCCAATGGTCATGCGGAACGCCGCCCGCATCAGGGTAAACAAAGACGGCTTGGCGGTGCGGGTCAAGGTGCTGTACACGCGCGTGAAATTCACGCCTTCGGAAGAGAGCAGGTTGAACGCGGACACGGCCGACGCCATCCACGCGCGCTGGGCCTCGCACCAGGGTTCATGCGGCTTCCGGTGCGATCCGGTGAGGGCGTAATGCACGGCCGTGTTGCCGCCGCCGCACAGGTTGCGCGCCCAGCATCGCCGGCACACGCCGGTTGTCAAGGAACCCACCTCGTCAAAGCGTCCGCGCTTGGACTCGTCCAGGGCGCCGTCCGCCAGGGCACCCAGACGGAAGCCCTCGACCCCGAACAATCGCCACGAGGGGTAGATGCCGCCAGCGGCATCGACCGCCAGCTCGTTCATGCCCGCAGGATCGGAACGCCGCAGCGGCGAACCGTCATAGATGCGATAGAACAAAGACGCGATGGGATCCAGCCGGAAATAGCGATGTGCCAGCAGGCGGTTGGCGTAGTACACGGCGGTCTCGCGCAGGGCGGCGAGCATTTCGTCGGGCTGCAGATCCGGGTTCGCCACGTAAGACCCATCAAAGTCCAATTCGATGGCCGCGAAACCGGCCTTATCGAGTTCCTGAACAACGCCCCCGAACCGCGGATGATTCGGGCGAACGACAATGCGCCCCGTGACACCCGGCGCGTCCGGATGAAGCACTTTCACCAGCTTCGCGAGCGAATCGGCCCCCGGCTTGGCGAGCCCCCGGGCATGAGGGAGAATCTCCGCGTTCTCCGCAAATTCGAGGCGCGCACCGATGGTGTGCCCCTGAAGCGCGTCCGGCACTTTGTCCAGCGTCAGATTCGTAACGTGCACACTCACGGTGAGTTTCTTGCCCGCGAGGCGGCCGCAGCGCAGCGCGTGCGCGCCGAGCGCCGCAATGAGTTCCGGATTGGCCACGGCCTCATCTTCGAGGAATTCCAGGGTCAATTCGCGTTGTTCGCCCGAGCGCCCCAGCAGGAGATCAATGGCATCTCGCCCGATGTCCTTCGCAGAACTGGAGACCACTGCGGCGCCCTGTCCGAACCAGCCTTTCTTCTTGACGGCAACTTCGCCCTGCTCGCGGGGAAGCTGCACGGTCACGCGCTTTACGCCGCGCTCAGGCTGCGTCTCCTTCTGCAGGTCTTCTTTCTTCTTCGCAGGCAGGATGGCACGGGTGGCGCGCAGCCACTCCAGCTCGCCAAGGACCTCTTCCAGTTCCTTGACGCTGTGCTTGGCGCCTAACTCATGGTAGATGCGGTTGACCGACGCGTGCGGATAGTGGCCGAGGACATCCCACGAGATCTCGTCGCA